>CAITYE010000230.1 GCA_903896535.1 uncultured Paracraurococcus sp. | reverse complement strand
GCCGGCGAAGCTGTTGCGGTCGGCGATGCCGATCGCCGCATGGCCCAGCGCGGCGGCCTGCGCGACCAACTCCTCCGGATGCGATGCACCTTCGAGGAAGGAGAAGTTGGAGAGCGCCGCGAGTTCGGCGAAGCGGGACAACTCAGGCGAAGCGGCCATGCAGCCACCAGGGCGCCGCCTCGCCCGGCGGTCCGGCACGACACACCCAGAGCCGGGCGCCGGAGCCGAGCTCCACCCGATAATAGTCGCGCGGGGGGCGATCCGGACGGTCGCGCCACCATTCGGGGGCGAGCCGCTCCGGCCCCTCGGCGCGCGCCACGCGCCAGCTTGTCGCACCCAACCGCAGCAGCGAAGGCGGTGCATCCGGCAGCAGCGCAACGGCCGAGAGGCGGAGCGGCCGGCGCAGCAGACGGATCGGCCGTGGTGCCGGGCCGGGCCAATTCGCAGGCGGGAGGATGGCCTCGAAGGGCCCGACGCGGGCGACGGCGCGTTCCGGCCAATGCCCGGCGCGCGGGGCAAGGCGCCAGACCGGCAGGCGTTGGCTGAGGCGGTCGAGCAGTTCGGCCAGGGCCTGGGAGCGGCTTTCCGGCGCTATCCCATCCTCGCCCGGCAGCGTGGCCTGGGCTGCCACCATGGGCGCCGTAACGCGGGCTTCCAGGGTGAGCCGTTCAAAGCCGAAGCCAGGGTCCAGCTGATCGAGCTTTTCCTGAAACAGCCGCGCGAGGTGGCGTGGCGCGCGCGCCGGCTGGCCGGTGCCAAGCGCGATCGCCTGCACCGTGCCATCAACTCGCCAGGCCCGTAGCAGTAGCCGCCGTGCTCCGCGCTCGGCCGCCCGCAACTGCGCGCAGAGCGTCACCAGCAGTGCAGCCAGCACGGTCTCGATCGCCAGGCGGGTGGTGATCGGCTCGGCGAGGTCGCGTGTGGCGAGGAATTCGGCGGGTGGGCGCAGCGGTTGCAGCGGGCGTGGCCGAACGCCGGTCGCGGCGTCCAGTGTCGCCAGCAGCGCTGTGCCGAAGCGGCGCGCCAAGGGCGCCCGCGGCTGCGCCAGCAATGCGCCGATTTCCCGCAGCCCAAGCCGGTGTAGCGCGGCGATCTGCGCTGCCGGCAGGCGCAGCGCGATGAGCGGCAAGGGGGCCAGGGCCGCGGCTTCCCCGCCCGCCGGTACGATCTCTGTCCCGCCCGCACGGGCCAGGGCGGCGGCGGCGTCCGTGGTGCCGGCGATGGCGATGCGGGCGGTCAGTCCCGCGCGGTCGAAGCGGCTGAGCAGCGCCGCCCGCAACTCGGCCTCGCCACCATGCAGGTGCGCCAATCCGGTAACATCGAGCAGCAACCCATCCGGCGGATAAAGCGCGGGCAACGGCGTGAGCATATGCGCCCAACGTCCGAGCCGGCGGAGCCAGGCGGCATCGCCGTCCGGATCGGCGGGCTGCAGCAGCAGTTCGGGCAGGATGGCGGTGGCATCGGCCAGTGCCTGGCCAGGGCTGATCCCGGCGGCGAGGGCAGCGGGCGTGGCGGCGGTGATGAGATGCCGTCCGCTCACCGCCGCCCAGAGCGCAGCCGGGCCGGTCAGGCGCCGCCGTTCCAGTGCGGCGAAAGGCAGCCAGAGCGCGGCAATGCGCCGGCCGCGGGGCAGGCTCGGCATGGCCAGCGGTGTTGCCATGGGCACCGCACCCGGCGATGGCGGCAGATCGAGGCGCGGCGTGCGGCAGCAGCGGCGGCGCATCAGGCGCGGCGCCGAGGCAGCGAGCGCAGCGCTGCCATCCCGTCCACCTCCAGGCGCTCGGTCGCCACCCGCCAGGTCACGTCCCAGCTCTGCGGCTGGGCACCACGGCCGCGTTCCAGGCTGAGCCGCCAGCGTGGATCGCCCAGCGCCTGCGCCCCGCCAGCCCCGGGCAGCGCATCGACGCGCCAGCGCGTCATTGCCACTGTCGCGGCGTCTACGCTGCCGGCCGGGCGCAGCAGCAGGCCGATCCCGCCTCCTGCCTCGGCCGCCAATTGCAGCCGCCGCGCCGCGGTCATTTCCACCGTCTCGGCCAGCAGCAGGACGCCGGCGACGCCGGGGCAGCGCAGGCTCTCCTCCATGGCCCATAGCGCCTCGGCGCGGCGTGGCGCCTTCACCAGGACCAGATCGGCTGGCGCGAGGCCGAAGCGGGCCAGGCCGGGCGGCCAGGCATCCGGCTCGGGTGCGATCCACAGCACCGTGCCGCCGGCGCGTGCCAATAGCAGGGCGCAGAAACCGGCCGCCGCGCCCGGCTCCTCGGCCAACACCTCATGCAGAGCGGCACGCGCCAAGCCGCCACCCGGCAAGGCGGCATCGATCGCCGGGCTGAGTGGCAAGCTGCCATGCGCAGGCGCCGCACTGCGGTCGAGACGGGCGATGCGCGCTCGCAGTGCTGCGATGAGCGCCGCCTGGTCGAGGCCTGGTGCCGTGGGGGTGTCCGTCTCGTGGTCAGCAGGGGGGGGAGGAGGGGTCATGGCGTGTCGAATTGTTCACTTTATGTTCCTGTTTTCATCGCCCTTGGTCAAGTCTTTTGGCGTGTCATTTGTATTCTTAAGAATGAAATAGAGGTGCCGTACGCATCACCCCCTTGAGTCTTGGCGCAATCCGGCCGCAGATCACTTCCAGGGAGAGTATCGATGACAGCAGACCCGGGCACTTCGGGCGTGGTGGCGGGCCTGATAGGCGCCATCGGCCATACCCCCCTTATCCGTCTTGGCCGCGCCAGCGCAGCGACCGGTTGCGAGATCCTTGGCAAGGCCGAGTTCATGCAGCCCGGCGGTTCGGTGAAGGACCGCGCTGGCCTCGGCATCATCGAGGATGCCGAGGCGCGCGGCCTGCTGACCCCGGGCAAGCCGGGGATCGTGGTGGAAGGCACGGCGGGCAATACCGGCATTGGACTGACGCTCGTCGCCAATGCCCGGGGCTATCGCTCGATCATTATCGTCCCCCGGACCCAAAGCCGGGAGAAGCTGGATTTTCTGCGCATGATCGGTGCCGATCTCCGGCTTGTCGATCCGAAGCCGCTGCGCGACCCCGGGCATTATGTGAACGTCTCCCGCGCCATTGCCGAGGAATTGCAGGCCAAGGGGGAGCCGGCGATCTGGGCCAACCAGTTCGGCAATCTCGCCAATGCCGCGGTTCATGAAGCGACCACTGGCCCGGAGATCTGGGCGCAGACCGGCGGGCGGCTTGATGCCTTCACCTGCGCCTGCGGCACCGGCGGTACGCTGAGCGGCGTTGCTCGAGCGCTCAAGGCCCGTAACCCGGCAATCCGTATTGTGCTGGCAGACCCCATGGGCAGCGGGCTCTACAGTTGGATCAAGACCGGCGAGCTGAAAGCCGAAGGCAATTCCATCACCGAGGGTATCGGCCAGGCCTCTGCCGCGCCGGGCAATCTGATCCATGGCCGGGACTACATCGACGATGCCGTGCAGGTCGATGACCCGACCGCCTTGGCGCAGGTCTTCGATCTGCAACAGCATGAGGGCATTTCCGTCGGCGGCTCGGCCGGGGTCAATGTCGCGGCGGCGATCAAACTGGCGCGCCAGCTTGGGCCCGGCCACACCATCGTCACCATCCTCTGTGACGGCGGCGCGCGCTATCAGAGCAAGCTGTTCAACCCGGAATTCCTGCGCGAGCGTGGACTCCCGGTGCCGCCCTGGCTGGAGTAGACTGTCAGTATGGAGTTCTTCGAACTCATTCGTACGATCCGCGCCCGCGATCCGGCCCGGCCCACTTGGGTCGAGGCCGCTACTTGTTATGCCGGGCTGCACGCGGTGCTGCTGCATCGCCTTTCGCACGCCCTTTACCGGCTGCGCCTGAAAGCGGTGGCGCGCATGATCTCGCATCTCGGCCGTTTGCTGACTGGCATCGAGATTCATCCCGGCGCCCGGATCGGCCGGCGGCTTTTCATCGACCATGGCATGGGCGTGGTGATCGGTGAGACGGCGGAGATCGGCGATGATGTGCTGATCTATCATGGCGTCACGCTCGGCGGTCTTTCCCTGGCCAACAAGGTCGGGCCCGGCGGCAAGCGCCACCCGACTATCGGCCATGGCGTGGCGATCGGCGCCGGCGCGCAGGTGCTCGGCCCGCTGAGCGTCGGCGATGGGGCGCGGATCGGCGCCAATGCCGTGGTCACCGGCGATGTTGCGGCACGAGAGACCGTGATTGCCATGCCCGCCCGCCCGCCACAGGAACAGCGCGTGGTACCGGTGCGTGGTGCCGCGGCCAGTCCGGGCTATGGGCTGCTTGATCCCCCTTGCGACCCGGTGGGCGATGAGATTGAGGCGCTGCGTGGCGAACTGGCCGCGCTGCGGTCCGAACTCGCAGCGCTGAAGCGGGAGCCGCCGCCCGGGCTACGCGCCGCGTCCTGAGCCGGGATCAGACGGCCGGTGTGGGTGCGTGCAGGTGCCGCCAGGATTTCATCAGCGCATGCCCCACCGCCAGCAGCGCCGGCCCGACGAACATGCCAAGAAAGCCGAAGGCGATCAGCCCGCCGAAGACACCAAGAATGATCAAGGTCATCGGCATCGCCACGCTGCGGCTGATCAGCAGCGGGCGGACCACGCTGTCGCTGCCCGAGACCAGCACGATGCCCCAGAGCACCATGAAGATCGCCCAGCCTACCGTGCCGCTGGTGTAAAGCCACCAGGCGGCTCCCAGCCAGGTCAGGATCACCAGCGGCCCGAGCACCTGCGAGAGCGAGAAGACGAAGCCGAGGAAGCCGAGCGACGTCGCCCCGGGCACCCCGGCGATCCAGAGCCCGATGCCGAGCAGAACGCCTTGCAATACCGCCGTGCCGACCACCCCCCAGGCGACGCCCCGCACCGCACCGCCAGCGGCATCCAGCGCCGTTGCCGCAGTTGGCCCTCCTAGCCGTAGGGCGACATCCTTGAGGTTCGCGGCTATTTTTTCGCCATGTGCCCAGAAGGCGGTGGCGACCACCATCGCGAGCAGGATCTGCACCAAGCTGTTCACCACGCCACCCGCCAGGGCGATCAGCGTCTCGGAGATTGTCCCGGCATAGGGCGAGAGGAGTTCGCGGAAATTGATCTGCGCCTCTCGCAACTGCGGCCAGAGTGTCGCGGCCCGTTCGCCGGCCAAGGGCAGATTGCGCAACCAGTCCGGGGGTACCACCGGCGCGTGCGCCAGCCAGTCCCGCGCCAAGCTTGAGCCAAAGCGGATCTGGCCGCTGAGGCCAGGGGCAAGGATAACCACCGGTAGTGCCACCAGCAGCACTAGGGCGATCAACAGCACCCCGGCGGCGACGGGGCGGGGTAGGCCGCGCCCCACCAGCCAGTTCCGCAGGGGCCAGGTACCGATCGCCAGGAAGCCACCGAACAGGATGGCGATCGCGAAGGGCTCCAACACCCGGAGCACACCCACCAGCAGCAGGGCAAGCAGCAGCAGGATGACCGCGCGTTCGACCAGCCGCACGGTCGCGTACTGATCGGTTGCGCTCGGTAATGGCGGCGGGGTCGGTGTTTCTGTGCTCGACATGCGGCCACCGAAGCACGCACCGCCTGGTGCCGGCAAGCGAGCGCCCGGTGTGGGGCGGCTTTCGGCGGTCCCGATCTGGGCTATACCCCGGCGCCAGAGCGGAACGGGATGCCGACATCATGTGGGACTGGTCGAAGGACTACATCCGCATCACGCTGCAGCAGGTTGAGATCGACGTTAAGCTCGGTCTGCATCCCTGGGAGCGCCACCCCGAGCGCCCCACCCGTCTGCTCGTCACTATTGACCTTTTTGCCTACCAGGAAGCCCACAATAGGCGCGTGCCGATCAACTATGACAGCGTCCGGAATTTCCTGAAGACGTGGCGTGACCGCCCGCATACCGAATTACTCGAGGAGCTTGCCGAGGATCTGATCACCGTATGCTTCGAGGATTCGAACGTCGATGCATGCCGTGTAGAACTGATCAAGCCCGATATATTCAACGAGGCTGCCGGGGCCGGCATTGAGGTGTATCGCCGGCGGAGGAACTGAGATGGCAGAGCCAAGAACGGCGCTGGTCACTGGCGGCGCGAAGCGGATCGGCGCGGCGATCACCCGTGCGCTTGCCGCCGACGGGTGGCAGGTGGTCATCCATTACCGCAACTCGGTCGAGGAGGCGGAAGCGGTTGCGGCCGGCATACGGGCCGAGGGCGGGCGCGCCGCGATCGTCCGCGCCGATCTGGCAGATGCGGCCGAGGTCGCGACGCTGATCGCACGAGCCACGGTGCCGTTCGGCCCGATCGGGCTGTTGGTCAACAACGCCTCCACTTTTCGCTACGATACGGCTGCGACGGCGACGGTTGCGCTGTTCGACGAACATGTCGCCGCTAACCTGCGGGCCCCGGTGTTTCTCGCGCAGGACTTCCACCGCCAACTGCCTGAGGGTGCGGAGGGAGTGATCATCAACCTTCTCGATCAGAAGACAGAGAACCTCAATCCGGACTTCTTCACCTACACCATTTCCAAGGTCGGGCTGCATGGGGCAACCAAGCTGCTAGCGATGGCGCTGGCGCCACAGGTGCGGGTCTGCGGCATTTCGCCCGGCGTGACGCTGATCAGCGGCAAGCAGACCCCGGATAGCTTCCAGAAATCGACCGGGGTCACCCCCCTTGGCCGCAGCAGTGAAGTGCCCGACATCGTCGCGGCGGTACGCTTTATCCTTTCGGTGCCGGCGATGACCGGCACGACCATCACGATCGATGGTGGGGAGCAGTTGCGGCGCCGGCCGCGGGATGTCGCATTCGACGTAGAATAGGTGAAATGTGCTGCAGCCCCAGACATGGCCGTTGGCGGTTACCCCTGGACCGACCCAGGCCCTTCAGCACGATAGGTTGGCCGTCACGATGACGTATACCGATTCAGTGCGCCGGTCGCAGGTTACGCAACCTGCGGTCCCCAGCCCTGCGGCTCTTCTCCGCCGAACCGGCCTATGGCCGCTGTGACCGGATCGCTGAGCCTCCGCTGCAGTGCCCGACCCTCGCCATCCTCAGTCGCGTTCTCGGCGCTGGACACATTGGTATGAACGATGGCTTTGCTCCTGACGCGACCGGCCGGCTCCGCCGCGTTTTCATCCGCGGCTTGCGGCTGCGCGCGCTGCTTGGTGTGAAAGCGCATGAAAAACTGGCGCCACAGCGGGTGGTGATCGCGATCGACATGCTGGTGGAGGACGACGCAGCGCCGGGCGGCGTCGGACCTGACCGGTTGGCCCGGGTGACGGATTATGAGCGCGTTGTGCTGGCGGCGCGGGCGGTGGCGGCCGAGGGTCATACCTATCTCGCGGAGACGCTGGCGGAGCGGATCGCGCTGGCGGCGCTGGCCGAGCCTCGGGTTCAACGCTGCCGGGTGAGGGTCGAGAAGCCGGACGCGTTTCCCGACGCCGCCGCGGTTGGGGTGGAGGTCGAGCGGGTCCGGTAATTACACCTCCCATCATGTGTCCCCTCACTGTAACCTATTGTTGATATTCAGCGGCCCTGAGTTTTCCAGAGCGTCAGGCGAAACTCGCCCTTCACGCGGGCACTCCGGTATTTGTCCACCGCGACCCGCCAACCCCTTGATCCAGGCCAATCCTGTCCGCATCGGCGAAGGACAGCTTGGAAACCGCGTCTTACCAAAAAAATAACTAGGAAAATCAGATCGTTATAGACAAGCCTGAAATTTGAGCAATTGCGTCAAGTTCCTTGCTGGCGGCCAGTTTCACCGCCTCGGCCCATTCTGATCCACAAGGTTTTCCACAGGACTGGTGGATGGTCCGGTGCTTGCCGCGGAAGACCTTGCGGCCCAAATCTTCGACAATGAGTCAAGCCTCTGATGACAAGCCAGTGACAGATTCCGGTTCACCGATCATGGTGGGGCTGCGGGTCATTGAAACAGCGCTCGCCACTCTGCCGTTCAGCCCCGGTGTCTATCGGATGCTCGATGCCCGGGGGGATGCCCTCTATGTCGGTAAGGCACGCGCCTTGAAGCGTCGTGTCGCCACCTATACGCACCTCTCGCGCCTTCCTGAGCGGCTACGGCGGATGGTCTACGAGACCCGCCATCTGGAGATTATCACCACCTCCTCCGAAGCGGAGGCGCTGCTGCTTGAAGCCAATCTTATCAAACGCCTGCGACCGCGCTTCAACATCGTCCTCAGGGACGACAAATCCTATCCCTGGCTAGTGATCACTGAAGACCATCCCTTTCCGCAGATCGCCAAGCATCGTGGCGAACGGCGCAAGGGTGCCAGCTATTGGGGGCCCTTCGCCTCCGCCTGGGCGGTCAACCAGACGCTCACCGCGCTGCAACGAGTCTTCCTGCTGCGCTCGTGTCGCGACACGGTGTTCGAGAGCCGCGACCGGCCCTGCCTCCTTTATCAAATCAAGCGCTGCGCCGCGCCCTGCGTTGAGCGGATTGGCAGCGAGGACTACGCCGCCCTGGTCGCTGACGCCAAGCGCTTCCTGTCCGGGGAGACGCCGTCGATCCAGCAGCGCCTGGCCGGCGAGATGGAGGCGGCAGCCGAGCGGCTGGAGTTCGAGCGGGCTGCGGCTTTGCGCGATCGTATCCGGGGCCTGACCCATATTCAGGGGCAGGACCGTACGCATCTGGCGGGCGTTGGGGATGCCGATGTGGTGGCGCTGCACCAGGCGGCCGGGCAGAGCTGCGTGCAGGTCTTCTTTTTCCGGGGCGGTCGGAACAATGGCAACCGCCCCTATTTCCTCACCCGGGGCGAGCAGGGACCTGAGGCGGTCCTGGGCGCCTTTCTTGGCCAGCTTTACGACGACCTGCCGCCCCCGCCGCTGATCCTGTTGAGCCATCAACCGAGCGGGACGCCACTTTTGGCCGAGGCTCTGTCGATCAAGGCCGGGCGGAAGGTGGAGTTGCACCGTCCGCAGCGCGGCGACAAACGCGCCGTGGTTGAGCATGCTGAAAGCAACGCGCGCGAAGCGTTGGAACGCCGCCTGGCCGAGGGCACGGCGCAGGAGGCGCTGCTGGGCGGGGTCGCCCGCGTCTTCGACCTGCCGGCCTCTCCTGAGCGGATCGAGGTCTACGACAACAGCCATATCCAGGGTGCCAATGCGTATGGTGTGATGATCGCGGCCGGGCCAGCGGGTTTCCTGAAGCAAGCCTATCGAAAGTTCGCTATCCGTTCAGCGCCCGCCCCGGGTGACGATTTCGCCATGATGCGCGAGGTCTTCGAGCGTCGTTTCGGCCGTGCCCTGAAGGAGGACCCGGCACGCTCTGGTGGCACCTGGCCCGACCTTGTGCTGATCGATGGCGGCCTAGGCCAACTCAATGCCGCGCGGACGGTGCTGGCGGAGCTTGGCTGCGATGACCTGCCGTTGGTCGCCGTGGCGAAGGGACCGGATCGGGATGCCGGGCGCGAGTGGTTCCACCGCCCCGACGCGCCGCCCCTCCAGCTCCCCCCGCGCGACCCGGTGCTGTACTATTTGCAAAGGCTGCGGGACGAGGCGCATCGCTTCGCCATTACCACCCACCGGGCCGGCCGCTCCAAGGCGCTGGTTCGCAGCGAACTCGACGAGATCCCGGGCGTTGGGCCGGCTCTGAAACGCAAGCTGTTGAACCATTTCGGCAGCGCCCGCGGCGTCCGCAACGCCGCCTTTGAGGATCTGGCCAATGCCGCGGGCGTCGGCCCGACGGTCGCCCGGAAGATTTATGAGCATTTCCACCCAGGGGGGTGATGGGTTAAACCAGGGCAGAGCCTTGCCGGCGCCATCGCCTTCGGCCATCAGTGACCCCGCCCCATGCCGACCGATTTGCCGAATTTGCTGACGCTCTCCCGCATCGCCGCCGTGCCGGTGCTGATGCTGTTCGTCGCCTTGCGCCAGCCCTGGGCCGATTTTGCCGCCTGCCTGGTCTTCGGCCTTGCCGGCATCACCGATTATTTCGATGGCAAGATCGCCCGTGAGCGCCAACTCGTCTCGGGCTTCGGGCGGATGCTGGACCCCATCGCGGACAAGCTCCTGGTCGGTGCGGCGCTGATGCTGTTGGCCGGCTATGACCGGCTGCCAGGCTGGTCGCTCTACCCGGCCATCGTGATCCTGCTGCGGGAAATCCTGGTCTCGGGCCTGCGCGAATACCTGGCGGGCCTGCGCGTTGGCCTGCCTGTGACGCGGCTCGCCAAGTGGAAGACCGGTTTTCAGATGGGGGCGCTCGGGACACTGATTGCCGGGGATACCGGGGCGTCTGTGATCGGCCTGGGGTTCCTCCCGGTCTCCCTGATCGGGGAGGCGATGCTCTGGGTGGCGGCGGCGCTGACCTTGCTGACTGGCTGGGACTACCTTTTGGCCGGTCTTGCTTATGCGGGCGCTGAGCCGACCGCGCCCGAGCCAGCCGCCCGTCCGGATGCTGCGCCGCTCGCCCGGCCTTGAGGCGGGGGCCGTCCCGGCGCATGGTGTTTTCGCCCGAAGGTGTGCAGGGCAGGAGTGGTCGATGCGGGGTGCGGTGCGGGCAACGTTCGGGGTGTCTCTGGTCGTGCTGCTCACTGGCTGCTCCCAGGTCGAGCAGCCACGGCAATGGGTGCGTTCGACCTCTGCCGCCACCTATGACAAAATCGGCATGACCGGAAAGGCGCTGGGCGCACCTTGGGGTGCCCCGCGATCCGATGTGCCGCGCGACCCGGATAGCCTGACCATTTCCCGCGTCTTCGGGCCCAACCCGGCGGTCGACCCATTGCGCAGCGAAAGCGGCGATGTCTGGCCGCAGCCGGAGCCGCCACGCGCGACGCTTGCCAATCCCGATGCAGCGTTGCGCGGCATTCCGAATTACCGTCCCCCGGGCGGTCCGTCGCTCAGCCCGGCTGGCGTCACCGGCATGAGCATCGCGCCGGAGCCACGGCAGCGTTCGCGCGGCAGTTCCACGCCCCCGCCGTCGCCCGACCCGAACGATTGGCGGCGCGATGAACGCCGGCCGATGTCGGCGCTGCCGCCCCCTGGGCTCGACGACCCGCCACCGCGCCGTGCCGATGGCCGGATGCTGAACACGCCTGGCGGCGTCGCCGTCTCTGGCCCGGGGACTGACCGCGTCGGGACGTATGTGGCACCTGGTGGCGCCGCCGGCACCGCGATCCGTGATGCCAACGGCATGACGACGCTGGTCGGCCCCGGCGGGCAGATCACCACCGTACCAAGCCCGCGCTGAAGCCGGCATGCACCTGCTGTATTTCGCTTGGGTACGCCAGCGGGTCGGTCTTGGCGAAGAAGACATCGCGCCGCCGCCCGCGGTCCGCGACGTCGCCGGCCTGGTCGCTTTCCTGGCCGCCCGCTCTCCCGGCCATGCGGCCGCCTTCGCCGATCCGCGGCAGATCCGCTGTGCGGTCAATCAGGAATTCGCCGATCCCACGACGCCTGTCGGGCCGGAGGATGAGATTGCGTTCTTCCCCCCGGTCACCGGCGGCTGAGCGATGACCCCGCGCGTCACGGTCCAAGCGGCGCCTTTTGACCTTGCCGCCGAGATGACGGCGTTGCTCGCCGGGCGGGTCGATGTCGGCGGCCTTGCCAGCTTCGTGGGTCTGGTACGTGCCGATGAGGGGCTCGCGGCGCTGACGCTTGAGCATTATCCCGGGATGACCGAACGCGCGATCGCCGGCATCGCTGCTGAGGCCTGCGGCCGCTGGCCGCTGACCGGCTGCACCGTCATCCACCGGGTCGGCCGCCTGCCGCCTGGGGCGCCCATCGTGCTCGTGCTGACCGCCTCGGCGCATCGCGCTGCATCGCTTGAGGCTTGCGCCTTCCTGATCGACTGGCTGAAGACCGGCGCGCCTTTCTGGAAGCGCGAGGAATTCGCCGATGGCCGGGAACGCTGGGTCGAGGCCAAGGCAGCCGACGATGCGGCGGCTCTGCGCTGGGCCCGCTGAAATGGCCGCACTCGCCGTGCTATTGGGCGGCGTCATGTTGGTTTGGCCGGCCTTTCTGAACGGCTACCCGTTGGTCTTCAGCGACACCGGTGCCTTCCTGCATCAAGTGGCGCCGCCGCCTTCCGGCCCCCTGGTGATCTGGGATAAGCCGCATGTCTATGGGCCGCTGCTGCTGGCGCTGTCCTGGCGGATCAGTCTCTGGCCGGCGGTGCTGGCGCAGGGGATCATGCTGTCCTGGCTGCTCTGGCTGACGCAACGCACGCTTTGCGGCGGGGCGGGCGCCTGGCGCCACATCGCGGTGTGTCTCGGCGCCGCCCTGCTGACCACAGCACCCTTCACCGCGGCGCTGTTGATGCCCGATGTCTTCACCCCCGCGGTGCTTCTGGCCATGCTGCTGCTCGGCTTTGCAGCCGGGCTGACCCGCATCGAGGCTGTGGCTCTCGGCACCATCGCCACCCTCGGCATTGCCGCGCATCTCTCCCATCTGCCGCTGGGGCTGGCCTTGGTGGCCTTCGTTGCCGCGATGGCTGGCTGGCGCGCGGCCGGGCGGGTCGCCTTGCCCATGCTGGCCGCCCTTGGGGTTTTGTTGCTCAGCAATCTCTGGGGCCATGGCCGCCTCACTCTCTCGCCCTATGGCGCCACCTTCATGCTGGCGCGCTTGCAGGATGATGGGCCGGCGACGCGGGTCATCCGCGCCCGCTGCCCCGAGGTTGGCTGGTATCTCTGCGGTTTTGTGGCGCGGCTGCCGATGGATAGCGACGAATTCCTCTGGGCGCTGGACAGTCCGTTGAACCAGACGGCAGACGGTACGCCGCGCCATCTCGGCGGCGTTGCCCTGGCACCGGAGGCCCGCGCGATCGTCGCCGAGACGCTGCGATCCGAGCCTTTCGGCGTCGCCTGGGTAATGGCCCGCAATACCTTCCGCCAACTTGGCTTGGCGGCGGCGGGCGATACGCTCGGCCCGGGGTACTTGGCGACGGCGCTGCGGCCGCGCTTGGCCGAAACCGTGGGCGCGGCCGACCTCGCCGCCTACGAACGCGCCTTGCAGCCAAGGGGTACGCTGGAGGCGGCGGTTGCACCCATGTTGCGCCCGCACATGCCGGTGCTCCTGCTTGGCATTTGTGGTCTGTTCATCGCGGCCTGGGCGGCCGGTGGCGTCGCTGCGCCGGGGCGACGGGGGCTGATCTACGGCGTGCTGCTCGGTTTCCTGGTCAATGCCTGGGCGACCGGCGCCCTGTCGAAGCCGCATCATCGCTATGAGGCGCGCCTGATCTGGCTGGCGCCGGTGCTTGCGGCGCTGGCTGTCTCGCCCCGCATGCGCCGCGCCGCCTGATGCCACTTCCGCTGCATGAATTAGCCCTCGCCGGCGTCATCTTCATCCTGGCCGGCACGGTCAAGGGGATCGCCGGTTTTGGCTTTCCCGCCGTCTCGATCGGCCTGCTGGTGCTGTTCCGGCCATTGCCGGAGGGAATGGCGCTGATCCTGGCGCCGACGTTGCTGACCAATCTTTGGCAGGCGCTCGCCGGGCCGCATCTCAAGCCACTGCTGCGCCGCCTCTGGGGCCTCTTTCTTGGCTCTACCCTGGGGGCGGCCGGCGGTGCGGCCATGCTCTCCAAGGTCAATACGGGGCTGCTGTCCGTGATGCTGGGTGTGCTGCTGATCAGCGGTGCCCTTTACGCGCTGTTCGGTCGCCCGTTTCCCTCCCCCAAACCGACGACGGAACGGTGGCTTTCGCCGCTGATCGGTCTGGTCTCCGGCGTCATCACCGGGCTGACCGGCAGCTATCTGATGCCGGCCGCACCCTATTTGGTCGCGCTCCGGCTGCGTCCAGCCGAATTCGTGCAGGCCTTCGGGCTCGGCGTTATCGGGGCTTTGGTCGCGCTCGGCGTTGGCCTGCGCGGCGCGGGCTTGCTGCCGGCCGATCTCGGACTGGTATCGCTGCTTGGTGTGGTCCCGAGCTTTCTGGGCCTGTGGTTCGGCCAAAGTATCAGGGGAAAGCTGCCGGAAGCGCGGTTCCGGCAGTTGATCCAGGTCTTGCTCGGCGGGCTCGGCCTTTCGCTGCTGATCAAGGGTCTCAGCTGATCAACGCGGCAGCGGCGGCAAGGGGTTCGGCACGCCGTCCGGCAGTTTCACCTGGGCGACGTTCAGCGTCATCGCCACCGCGACATAATACCCGCTGACCGCGATCAGATCGACCACACCCTGTTCGCCGAAGCGGGCCTTCAGGGCGTTAAAGCCGGCATCGGAGACGCCGTGGTTGCGATGCAGCTCGGTGAGGAAGTCGTACACCAGCGCCTGGTCCTCGGTCATGTTGCCGGGGCGCTTGCCCTGTGCGAGTTCCGCCGCGACCGCTTCCGGCAGTCCGGCCTTCACCGCCAACGGGTAATGCGCGTACCACTCATAGGGGGCATCCCAGGCGCGGGCCGTGATGAGAATCGCGAACTCATTCAGTGCCGTGGGGATGACGCTGCTGAAGCGGAGATGTTCCCCCACCCGCTGTAGCCGGTCGCCGGTTTCCGGGCTTCGCAGCCAGGCGTTGAAGGGGCCGCGCACGCCGCCGCGCGGGCCGCTTGCGATGGCGTCATAGACCTGCCGCTGCGCCGGGGTCATCTGGGCTGGATCGAGGGGTGGGAAGCGGTCCTCGGCCAGCGCGGGCAAGGCGAGACTGGCGGCGAGAGCAAGGGCGATCGGCAATTTGCGCATGGTTTCCTCCGGGATCGACCGCAGCCTGCCGGTTGCGCGGTTCTTTGCAAGGGCCTTGCGCGATTGTCTGGCGCGGCCAGATATGGCTCGTCAGGCAGCGGAGGGACGGATGCGGCAGATCGGATGGCTGGGCCGCATGCTGGCCTTGGCCCTGGTGGCTGGGACGCCTGCGGGTGCAGCCTGGGCAGCGGATCTCTTTGTCATGAGCTCCGGCGCTTTTACCGGCGCCTATCATCTCCTCGCCCCGGAGTTCGAGAAGCGGACCGGACACAAGCTGCACTACACCTATGGCACCTCCATGGGCAGCGCGCCGGAAGCCATGCCGAGCCGGCTGAAGCGCGGGGAGCCTGCGGATGTGCTGATCCTGGTCGGCAGCCAATTGGAGCCGCTGATGCAGCAGGGCTACGCGGTACCGGGCAGCAAGACCGACCTTGCCATTTCCCGGATCGGCGTTGTCACGCGTGCCGATCTGCCGAAGCCCGATATCGGCAGTGTTGGTGCCGTGCGCACGGCGCTGCTGGCCGCTCCGTCGATCGGGTATTCGGCAAGCGCTTCGGGTACCTACTACGCCTCGGAGATGGTCCAGCGCCTTGGCATCGCCGAGCAGGTGCTGCCGAAGTCCAAGCGGATCGGCGGTGGCGAGCGGGTGGCGAGCGCGGTCGCCCGGGGCGATGTCGCCCTTGGTTTGCAGCAGGTCAGCGAGATCACCGAGGTGCTGCAGGGGCCCGATGGGGCGAAGCTCACTTATGTCGGCCCGCTGCCGGAGGATCTGCAGCAGATCATCGAGATCTCCGCCGGCCTCGCGACCGCGTCGCGAGAGCCAGCGGTGGCGCGCGAGTTCATCGCCTTCTTGCGCTCACCAGACGCTCAGGCGAAGCTCAAGCAGGTTGGGCTCGACCCGATCGTCAAATAGGCGCGGGCAGCGTCAGCTCCAGCCAGCCGCGCGGATCCATTCGTGCCGTATCGCCCGATTGCAGCAGCACCGTGGTGGTGGTGCTCTCAACGATGGCCGGGCCGCTAAGGTGTGCCTCAGGCGCCAGCGCCTCGAAGCGATGCACCGGCACCGCCTGGGCGATGCCGGCCAAGACGATCTGCCGTTCCCCTGCCGCGGCTGCCGTCGGCGCCGCCGGTGCGGCCGCCGTACTGCGGTCCAGCGCGCCGACCACGGCAACCCGGGCATTGACCATCACCACCTCTTCCTCCGGCAGGTGATAGGTAAACAGGGCGCGGTGCCTGGCATGGAAGGCGGCGCGCAGCCGTTCGCCCAGGCCGGCGCTCTCCCAATCCATCGTCTCCAGCGGGACCGCGATCTCGAAGACCTGTTCGCCATAGCGCATGTCGGCGCTGCGGCGCGCAATCAGCGGACCGCTGTGCCATTGCGCCATCCGGGTACGGCCTTCCGCCTCCAACGCCGCGAAGAGATCGCGGATCGCCGCGTCCGCGGGCAGCCCGGTTGGGCTGACGACGCTGCGCGCCAGTTCATAGCGCAGGTCGGTGTGCAGCATCCCCCAGGCCGAGAGCCCGGCGGCAAAGAGCGGCACCGCGGCCCGCCGCAGGCCAAGTTCGCGCGCCACGGCCGAGGCGTGCAGCCCGGCCGCACCACCGAAGGCGAGCAGCGTCGCGCCCCGCGGATCGACGCCGCGGCGGACGGTCGCCAGCCGCACGCCATCGGCCATGCGGGCATTGACCAGGGCGAGGATACCAGCCGCGCAGGCGAGGCGGTCGATGCCAAGGCTGCTGGCCAGCCCATCCACCGCCCGATCGGCCGCAGCGCGGTCGAGCTTACGGGCCCCACCCAGGAAATTCCCGGCATCGAGATAACCAAGCACAAGATTGGCATCGGTCACCGTCGGCTCGGTACCACCGGCGCCATAGGCCGCCGGCCCTGGTACCGCGCCGGCCGAGCGGGGGCCCACCTGCAGCGTGCCGCCCGGGCCGATATGGCCGATCGAGCCACCCCCCGCGCCGAGGGTGACGATATCCAAGCTCTCCAACGCGATCCTCTCACCGCCGACGCTGCGGCCCCGCCCGAGTGCGGCTTCGCCCTCGGTGATGAGCGCGATATCGGTCGAGGTGCCGCCCATGTCGAAGGTGACGAGTTCCTGACCCATCCCCTGGGCTGCCAGCGCCACCGCCGCGGCCACGCCGCCGGCGGGGCCTGAGAGGGCGGTCCCGACCGCCAGGCGGCGCGCCTCCTCGACCGGGGCGATGCCACCATGGCTGAGGATCACGAAAAGCGGGCCGGCATAGCCGGCATCCGCCAGCCGGCCCGCCAAGCGCGCCAAGTAGCGGGAGACCACCGGGCCGACATAGGCATTCACCACGGTGGTGGAGAAGCGCTCGAACTCCTTGATCTGCGGCAGCACCTCGGCGCTGGTCGTGACATAGGCCTCGGGCATCGCCGCCCGCACCGCCGCGGCCGCCTGCGCTTCATGCTGTGGCGCCACCCAGGCGTGCAGGAAGCCGATCGCCACGCTCTCAACCCCTTCGGCCCGCAGCGCCGCGATGGCGTTATCCAAGGACGCGGTGTCGAGCGGGGTCTCCACCTGGCCATCCGGGCGGAGGCGTTCGCGGACCGGCAGGCGAAGCCGACGCGGCACGAGCGGGGCAGGCGGCGGCTGGCGCAAATCGTAGCGGTCGGGCTTCAGCCCTTCGCGCATCTCGATCACGTCGCGATGGCCTTCGGTGGTCAGCAGCCCGACCCGGGCGCCTTTCCTCTCCAGTAGGGCATTGGTCGCCACGGTGGTGCCATGGACGATGCGTGTGGTCCGCGTCAGCAGCTCCGCCAGCGAGAGCCCCAGCGTGGCCGCCAGATTGCCGAGCCCGGCGATCACCCCCTCTGACTGGTCGGCCGGGGTCGAGGCGGCTTTGGCGAGCGTCGCCGCGCCATCGGCCGCGATGGCCACCACATCGGTGAAGGTCCCGCCGACATCGATACCGATCCGCCAGGTCATGCCAGGCCCTCCGCCGCATCCTGTGCGCGCGCCTCGGGGCTGCGCTCTGCCTTCGGCCCCCAGCCGCCACCACCGGCTGCGCGGACATGCAGGCGATCGCCGGGATTGATCTGCAGCCCGACGGATTTGGTCTTCAGCACGTCTTCCGGGCCAGCGGCGCGGCGCAGCGTGTAGTGATGCGGCGGGCTGTCCTCACCGCCGCAGATTCCGGCGCTGCCGTGGAAGGCGCCATCGCCCGCGGTATTGGCCCGGCTGGGCCCGTCGCTTTCGATCCGCAGAACCAGCTCGCCGCCCAGGCCACCGCGGTGCTTGCCATCGCCGGCGCTGCCTTTGAGGAATTCATGGTGCTCGAAATGCAGCGGGAAACGCGCTTCGGCCATCTCGACCGAGCCGAATTTCAGCCCGCCGACCGAGTGCCATTCGCCATTGGTGTGCCAGCCATCACCATTGACGCTGGCCCCCCCGCCGGGGCGGGCATGGAACATGTGCCAGACAAAGCTGCGCCCCGGCCGGCGTGCATCGGCACCCTGGATTGCCACCCGAAAGCGGCGCCCCCAGCCGCCCATGGCGCGCGCCGGGCAGCAATGCTGCAGCGCCCGGATGATCGCCTCGACGATCTCATTCGAACAATGCGAGGTGCACATGGTCACCGGCGCGCCTTCCCGTGCCCAGACGATGCTGCCCTCGCGGGCGATCACCTCCAGCGGGCGGAAGGCGCCATCATTTTTGGCGACATCGGGGTCCAGCAAGAAGGCGAAGGCCATCGCCACCGCGCTGCGCATATTGGGATAGGAGGAGTTGACGAAGCCGGTCACCTGATCGTCGCTCTCGGACAGATCGATTGTCAGGCGGTCGCCCTGCTTGGTGCAGCGAGCGCGGATGGCGATATTCTCCCGCCCGAAGCCATCGTCATCTAGCACCGCCTCGCCCAGCCAGCTGCCATCCGGCCAGTCGCGCAGCAGGCGCCGGGCATGCGCTTCCGACAGATCCAGGATGGCGCTGACCCCGGCCTGCATGCGGGCCGCGCCGTGCTGGGCGAGCAGCGGTTTGAGCCGGGCTTCCCCGAGGCGGGCGGCGCCGACCATGGCCATCAGGTCGCCGCGGAAATCCCGCGCAATGCGGGTGTTCGCGGCGAGCATGGCGACCAGATCCTCGCGCAGCTCGCCCCCTTCGCCAAGGCGGATCGGCGGGATGCGCAGGCCCTCCTGCCAGATCTCGGTCGCGCCGGGATTGTAGCCACCCATGGTGGCGCCGCCGATGTCGGATTGATGGGCGCGCACCACCGACCAGAAGCGCAGCGCGCCCTCGGCGAAGATCGGGATCAGGATCGTCAGGTCGGGGAGGTGGGAGCCGCCATGATAGGGGTCGTTCAGCAGCAGCGTATCGCCCTCTCGGATATTCCCCGCGAAAGCCGCCGCCGCGGCCTTGGCCGCCCAGGGCATGGCGCCGACATGGACCGGAATATGATCGGCCTGCGCGACCAGCCGACATTCGGCATCGCAAAGGGCGATCGAGAAATCGCGCGAGGAGTTGAGGATCTGGCTGTAGGAGGTGCGCAGCAGCGCTTCGCCCATTTCCTCGACGATGGCGCGCAGCCGGTTGTCGAGGACGGCGAGGGTGACAGGATCGGGTGGAGCGGTCATGCCGAAGGGTCCGGCGCCCGACCACCCCGGTCAAGCCAGCCGGTCGGTCTTTCTGCCGCACGGGCGTCCCGGTGATTCCATCGGCGCAGATATTGCTATAAAAGCTTTTGACGCATGCGGTCACGCCGCCGCCGACGGAGCGCATGATCGATCTCAACCAAACCAGCCGCGTGACGGCGCCACCGTCCTGGTGGGACGGGCGCGAGGCTTGGCTCGTTCCGCTCCTGATGCTGGCTGCGGCGATCCTGCTGCGCGGGGTGGGCTTCCTTTTCGCGGTCATCGACACCGATGAGGGGCTGTACCTGGTCCAGGCGCGGGAATGGTTGCGCGGCAACTGGCCGCTGGTTGCTGTCTGGGACATGCACCCGGTTGGCGCGCCTGCGCTCTATGCCTTGGCGCTGGCGGCCTTCGGCGATGGCGTGGCGGCCATCCGTTGGCTCGGGGTCTTCTGCGTAGCGGCGGCGGGCACCGGCCTCCATGCGCTGGTCCGCGCCGCTGGCGGGGCGACGTTGCTCGGGCTGGCCGCGGGTCTGGGCTACATCGCCCATTCCGTCCTCCTCTATGGCTTGTCGAGCAATACCGAGGTGTTGTTCGCCCCTTTCGTGATCTGGGCGATGGTCATCGGCACCCGGTCGGCCGTGGCGGCGCTCGATCAGGGGATCGCGCCGACGTGGTCGCGGCTTATGGTCATGGGGCTGCTGATCGGTCTCGGCTTCGCCATCAAGCCGGTGGTGACACCGGAAGGCTGTCTCGCCTTCGCCCTCTTGACCCTGCCTGCGCTCTGGTGCGGGCGCTTGCCGCCGGGACGCTTCCTGGCGATGGCAGCGGCTTATGCGGCGCTGGCCCTGCTGCCTTCTGCCTTGCTTGGGCTAGCCTATGCGCTGCGGGGCCAGTTCTGGGCCTGGATCGACGGTTCGCTGCTTGCCCCCTGGCGGTATTCCCTGGCACGGGTCGGGTTGCAGGTGGCGCTGGCGCGAAGCCAAACGGCGCTGCTCATTCTCGCCGGTCCCGTGCTGCTGGCCCTGGTCGCGCTGTGGCGGCGCCTGTCTGACCGCGGCCCGGAGGGCCGGCTGACACGGCTTGGTCTGATCTGGTTCCTCATGGCCAGCTGCGCCATCATCGGTCCGGGATTTTTCTACCAGCACTACTTCCTGCTCTGGCTGCCACCGCTGGCGGTGCTGGCGGCGATCGGCCTTGGGGAGCTTGCGCAGCTTGCCCGACCGGAGCGGCAGCGGGCGGTCTTTCTCGGCCTGCTCGTCCTGCTGTGTCTCGGCGCCTGGCGGCAGGAAGCGGCGCTGCGGCTGGAACGCGGGCTTTGGGTGGCCGATCCGGTGCGCGAAGTGGCGCGGGCGATCCGCGAGCGCTTGCAGCCGGGCGAGGCGATCTTCGTCGCCAATTACCATCCCGTGCTCTACGCCTTGACCGATGCGGCGCTGCCCACGCGTTTCGTGTTCCCCGAGCATCTGACCGGGAATTTCACCCAGGTCGCCGGCATTGATGCCGACGCCGAGTTGCGCCGCGTGCTGGCGAGCCGGCCGCGCTTCGTGGTCGTCGATCGCGGTTGGTGGCCGCAGGTGGGAGGGCGCGGCAAGGCGATCCTGAGCGAGGCGTTATCCCGCGACTACGAGTTGGAGCTGACGATCCCGGAGGAACGCGGTCCGGTCGAGCTCTGGCGGCCCAAGCCTTAACTGCATTTTTACCCGGCGTTGCCATCCTTGGGACAGCAATCACCGGACGAGATGCCATGCCGAGTTTGACCGATCCTCTTTTGCCGAATGGGGCAACATCCCTCTTTGGTGCCGCCTTCAATGCGTCGCTGGAGACCGATAGCTGGAGCATGGAGGACCCTGAGTTCGACATGTTCATGTTCGGCGCCGGGCCGGTCGGGGCCCTGACGAATACGCTTTACTTGCGAGAGGCGGGCGATGCGGCGGCGATCAGCGCCATGGATATTCATCAGGGCCAACTCGGTGACTGCTACCTGCTGTCCTCGATTGGCGAGGCAGCGTTGTTTGCCGCTGCGAAAATCCCGAACCTGATCCAACAGAACAGCAACGGGACGGAGACCGTCACGCTCTACACCGATGCCCGTGGCGGCATGGTCAATTTCACCACAACCGCCTTCAAGGCGGTCAGCGTCACTGTCCAGAACACCTTCGATGCCCGCTGCGTCAACAACGGCGCCACCCAGGATGTCGTCGGCAACCAGAAGGAGATCTGGGTGCAGGTGCTGGAGAAGGCCTATGCGACGCTGCATGGTGGCTACGACGCTATTGGCAGGGGCGGCTATCCGGTGCTGGCGCTGGAGGAACTGACCGGCCACAAGGCGAGCTGGATGAGCGCGAGCCAGGTGACCGAGACGGTTCTGCGCCAGCATATCGCCGCCGGCGATGTGATGACCTTCGATACCGGTGGCAGCAGCCTTCCCTACGGCCTCGTCAACAACCATTGCTACATGTTCCAGAGCCTGACCGGCAGCGGTAAAACCGCTGCGGTCCAAGTGCTCAACCCCTGGGGCTTCGCTGAGCCTGCCGCCATCCCGGTCTCGCAACTCGCCAAGGCTTTCGTCGAGGTCGATTTCGGCCATTTCTGAGCATGGCTTCCACCCCCGCCCGGCGCGCGGCATCATCGATGCCAAATGCAGGGTGGGGGAACGCCATGAGCGAGTTGCGAATCCTGGCCGACGGGCTGCGCTTTCCGGAAGGGCCGATCTGGTTGCCTGATGGCAGCGTGGTCCTGGTGGAAATCGCCGCAGGCCAGATTACCAAGGTGGCGGCGGATGGCCGCAAGACTGTCATTGCCCGCCCGGGCGGCGGGCCGAACGGTATCGCCATGGGGCCCGGGGGGCAGATCTATTGCTGCAACAATGGCGGCTTCATCTGGCATGAGGAGCCGGACATGCTGCGCCCGGTCGGCGTGCCGCCCGATTATCAGGGTGGCCGGATCGAGGTGATCGACCCGGCGAGCGGTGCCGTTCGCGTGCTGTATGACCGCTGCGGGGATCACAAGCTGAAGGGACCGAACGATCTCATCTTCGCGCCCAAGGGTTCACCGGGCGAGGGGGGCTTCTGGTTCACTGATCTCGGCAAGGTCCGCGCGCGCGATCGCGACCATGGCGGCGTCTATTGGGCGGCGGCCGATGGCTCGAAGATCGTCGAGGCGGCTTTCCCCATCTTCGGTGGCGCCAATGGCGTGACCCTCTCTCCCGATGGCCGCACGCTTTATGTGGCGGAGACTGAGACCGGCCGACTCTGGGCCTGGGACATTGAGGGGCCCGGCGTAGTCCGCAAGGACCCCTGGCCGTCCTCCAATGGCGGGCGCGTGCTCTGCCAGTTCCCCGGCTATCGTCGGCTGGACAGCATTGCCACGACCGCAGCCGGGAATATCTGCGTCGCTACGCTGGTGAGTGGCGAGATCACCACCGTCTCTCCCACGGGAGAGATCATCCGCGTGGTGAAGATGCCGGAGCGCATGCCGACCAATATCTGCTTCGGCGGCCCCGGCCTGAAGACCGCTTTCATCACCCTCTCGCTCACCGGCAAGCTCGCGGCTATCGAATGGGATGAGCCGGGGCTGGTGCTGCCCTTCGGCTGAGGCGGGAGGCTTGGCATGACCTTGTGGGTGCGGTTCGCGCGGAATGGCGCGACGGGCTTCGGCACGCTGGCGGGGGAAGCGATCGCCGTCCATGCGGGGGATCTCTTCGCCGGCGCGGCACCGACTGGGGAGAGCATTGCCCTGGCCGCGGTGCGGCTGCTCGCCCCGGTGCAGCCCGGCGCCTTCCTCGGGCTATGGAACAACTTCCACGCCGCAGCCGCCAAGCAGGGCAACGCGATCCCGGAGGAGCCGCTGTTTTTCCTGAAGAACAGCCGGTCGGTCATCGGCCCGGGCGAGGCGATCCGCCCGCCTGCCGG
This sequence comes from uncultured Paracraurococcus sp., assembly GCA_903896535.1. Classification (GTDB taxonomy): domain Bacteria; phylum Pseudomonadota; class Alphaproteobacteria; order Acetobacterales; family Acetobacteraceae; genus CAITYE01. Next base: position 20,417 of record CAITYE010000230.1, on the reverse strand, counting down.
CTATGAGGGAAAGGTGCTGTACGAAGGTGAACTCGGTCTGGTCATCGGCCAGCGCGTCAGCAATGCCGATGAGGCTGAGGCAGCGGCGGCGATCTTCGGCCTCACTTGCGTGAACGACGTCACCGCCCTCGATCTGCTCACCCGCGATGCCAGCTTTCCGCAATGGACCCGCGCCAAGGGCTGCGACAGTTTCGGCCCGCTCGGCCCGGCGATCGCCACCGGCCTCGATTGGCGGTCGCTCTCGGTGCAGGTGGCGCTGAACGGACGGGTGCGGCAGGACTATCCGCTGGCCGACATGATCCTACCGCCGGCCCGGATCGTGGCGCTGATCTCCCGCGAGATGACGCTGCATCCCGGCGATGTCATCGCCTGCGGCACCTCGCTCGGTGCCCTGCCGATGCGTCCGGGTATGGAGGTGGCGGTGACCATCGCCGGCATCGGCACCCTGACCAACCCCTATGCGCCTTCAGTGTAGGAGGCGCCGCGCGGCCTCGGCATAGCCGATGCGCCGCGCTGGCGGCACCGCGTGACGCCCCGCCACCCGCTCCAGTAGCAGCCGCGCATCGGCTTGCAGCCCGGCGGCCATAGCGCTGTGCAGGTAGAGCTGCTCCAGCACGTCCTGCTGCGCGTGGCTGCCGCCCAGGCGATACATATCGCCGAGGATCGGCCGCATCGCGGCCACCGCACCGGCATGGTCGCCCGCTGCCCGGCGCCACACCGCAAGACAGATCGGTTGCGCGATGCGTCCAACCAGCGCGCCATTGGCCGTAGGCGTCGCCGCCGCGAAATCCGCCATCGCGGCCAGCATTCGCTCGGCGGCCGCCTGCCGGCCGGTCGCCGCCAGCGCCATCATCCAATGCGGCAGGGTGAAGGCGGACAGGCAATCGCCGGTCCGCGCCTCGGCCTTATCGGCCAGCTCCGCCCAGCGGTCGCCCGGATCGACGCCGTGCAGGCCGAGCCGGAACAGCATGGATGCCGCATTCTGGGCATCGATATAGAGATCGGGCTGCTGCAGGGTGAGTGGAGAGTTCAGGTTGCGAAAGCGGCGATCGTAAAGCGCCAGCACCCCGGCGAAGTCCTGGCGTTCAAGCCGGTACATCGCCTGATGCCACCAGAGGTGGTGCATCAGGTTATTGCCGCCCTCCCAATTCGCCTCGAGGCCGGCGATCCACTGCTCGCCCTCGCTCCGCCGACCCTGCATCTCCAGCACATGGGCGACCGCATGCGCGGCCCATAAATCCTGTGGATCAAGGGCGATGGCATCCCGCCCGGCCGCTTCGGCGATGGTGTAACTGCCGCATTCCTCATGTGCGAAGCTGCGGCAGGCGAGCACGCTGGCAAAGCCAGGCAGCGCCGCCGACCAGCTTGGTAGCACCTGCTCTGCCGTTCGCAGCATCACCTCGGGTCGCCCCAGCCAGAAGGCACAGAAGTGCTGCAGGCGAAATGCCAGGATGTCGTGCGGATGCGCTGCCAGGATTTCACCCCACATCGCCACCGCACGCTCCGGCGCGCCGCCTGCCCAGGTCGACAGCGCCGCGACATGGGCCTGCTCTCGCGCGCTTGCCGTCCCGGTCAGCCGCCTTGCGGTTTCGATCGATGCCTGTGCTGGGGCGAGAAAGGCCTGTTTGTAGCCAAGCAGCATGAAGGCCGCCTTCAGCGCATGGCCCATGCCGAATTCAGGGTCGGCTTCCAGCAGGGCCTGCAGCCGGAGGGGTGTATCGAGACGATACCCCAGATAGCCGGCGATCGTATGATCGAAGGCGCGGGCCGCGGGCTCGCTATCGGTCGAGAGCGGCAGCCCCCGGGCGTCGTTTTGCATGTGCCTTTTCCCCCTTGTCTCAGCCGGCCAGCCAGCGCGTCAGCGTCTGGATCGCCGCCATGAGATCGGCCGTTTCCATGGCCTCGTGTGGATTGTGGCTGCCATTGGCGTTCCTCACCAGCAGCATGCCGGTTGGCACGCCGGCGGCTGCAAAATTATTGGCGTCATGGCTGCCTGGGGAGTTTAGCTGCGGCGGCGTGAAGCCCTCGGTGGCAGCTGCCGCGGCCAGGCCTGCCAACAGGGTCGCATCCATCGCCCCCGGGGCTGCCGCGCTGCGTTCCCCCAGCGCGATCCCAACGCCACGCCGGGCCGCCACCTCGGCGACGATGGCCCCCAGCTGCGTCTCCAGCGCCGCCAGATGCGCGGGGGCATAGGCCCGCAGATCCAAGCTCAGCGTGAAGCTGCCAGAGACGCTCGTCAGCGAATGCCGGTCGGTGGGCGTATGGAAACGGCCGATGGTCACCGCCATGGGTCGGCCGGCGGCTTCCTCGGCCAGCCAGAGCTGCTCCAGCGCCAGCGACAGATCAGCCCCGGCCAGCGCGGCATCCCGGCGGAAGCGATGCGGCAGGCCGGTATGCGCTTCCTCACCGGTAATCTGGATGAAGGGATGGCGCAGATTGCCTGGATTTGCGAGACAGAGGCCGAAGGGGGCACGCGCCTCGATCAGTTGCGGCGCCTGCTCGATGTGGATTTCCAGATAGGCGCCGATGCTTGCCGGGTCGCGTAGCGGCTGCGCCGCCGCAAGGCGCGCCGGATCGCCGCCCGCCGCGGCGATGCTTTCGGCCAGCGTAGCCCCGGTCCGCGCATGGCGGAGTTGAAGCGCACCTGCCGGTAGCCGGGCCAGCAGGCAGCGGCTGCCGATCAGGCCGAGGCCGAACCAGACCGCTTCCTCGCAGCGCAGCGCCAGGACCTCGATCGGCGCGCGCGGGGTGATGCCGGCGGCCCGAAGTGCGGCCACCGCGCCGAGCCCAGCGATCACGCCGGCAGCGCCGTCGAAATTGCCGCCCTGTACGACGCTGTCGAGATGCGAGCCAATGAGGGTTGGCGGCGCGTCCCCCGCGGCCCAGCGCATCGACAGATTGGCCCCGGCATCGACGCCGCAGGTAAGGCCGAGGCGCGTTGCCGTCTCAGCCAGCAGCGCATGCGCCCGGTTCTCGCCCGCGCCATAGGCATCGCGGGTGATACCGGGCGGATCGCGACCGATTTCGGCCACGCCATCCAGCAGGCGCTGGATCAGCGGGCGCTGCGCCGCGACAGCAGCGGTGAGGCTCATAGCCCCACCTCGCGCAGCACCTCGGCCGTATGCTCGCCCAGCGCCGGCGCCGGCACCGACCAGGGGCCGAGGCCGGGCAACTTTGGAAACGGCATGGTGCCGAGCCCCGGCTGCGCCAGCGGCAGCGCCGCCCCGACCGCCCGGACATGCGGCTCGGCCAGCCAGTCCAGGGGCGCATTCACCAGGTCGCAGAGCATCCGCGCACCTTGGAACCGTGCCACCCACTCGGCCGCCGGGCGGGTGATGAGGGCGGCGCGAAGGATGGGCAGCAGCGTTTCCCGATGCTGGGCGCGATTGGGAAAGCTGTCGAAACGTGGGTCGGTTGCCAATTCCGGCTGCTCGATGAGGCGGCAGAAAGTCTGGTATTCCGGCTCTCGCAGCATGGCGACCATCAGCCAGCGCCCATCCGAGCCCTGATAGGTCCCGGCTGGCACGTTCACCAGCGGTGGCGCCTGCCCCAGGAAGCCTTGCTCGGCAATGTTGAAGCCCATCAGCGCCGCCGCCGACTGCATCAGCGAGACATCGAGGACCCGGCGCCGCGGCGCTGTCCCGCTGGCGCGGTCTTGCGCCTGTTCGGCGATTGCCGCCTGCACTGCGATCATGGCGGACAGCCCGGTGACCATATCGACCATCATCACCCCGCCGGTGCGATGCGGCACGCCATCCATGCCGGCATTCAGGGCCACCATGCCGCTGAAGGCCTGCACCACGCTGTCGGTCGCGGGCCGCTCCGCATAGGGGCCGTGCTGGCCGAAGCCGGAGATGGAGAGGAACACCACATCCGGCTTACCCGCTTCCGGCTGGATCCCAAGCCGTGCCGCGACGCCGGGGCGGAAGGCTTCCAGCATCACATCGGCCCGCGCTGCCAGTTTCAGCATCGCCGCCTTGCCCGACGGCGCCTGCAGGTCAAGCACGGCGCTGCGCTTGCCGCGGTTGAAGCTGACATGCATCACCGATTGCGTTCCCTCTCGTGTCCCGAGGCCACGCGACCAGTCGCCGGCCGGCGGCTCGATCTTCACCACATCGGCTCCGCAGGCGGCGAGCTGACTCGCGCAATAGGGCCCCGCGATGCCCTGGCTGGCATCCAGCACGAAAAGCCCATGATAGGGCTGCGGCCGCTCGGCCATGGCGTTTCCCCTGCTTGCTTCGCCGCCTATCCTGCCGGGAATTACCGGGGAGGGAAGGGATGATGCAGTCGCGGCGGACCATCCTTGCCACGACGCTGGTCGCCGATAGCGCCTGGGCGGCGGCGTCGCCGGCCCGCCCCGCTGGCCAGTTTTGGTGCGTTGCAGCCGACCATACCTCCCCGCTTCCTCGGGGCGGACGCCGCGCGCTATGGCAAACGGGTCCGCGCCGCCGGGATCGCTGCCCACTGATCCGTAGGACCGGGAGGCGCGGCTGCCGCTGACGGAGGTTTTACCCGCGGCGGAGGGTGGGCAGGAGGAGCGGTGCATGCGTGCGTTGGTCTGCGAGAGCTGGCGGGAATTCGATGACCTCGAACTGAAAGAGATTGCGCCGCCACCCCTTCGCCCTGGCGGCGTGCGTATCGCGGTGGAGGGGGCGGGTGTTTCTTTCGCCACCCAACTTGTGGTGGCCGGCAAGTACCAGCGCAAACCACCACTGCCCTTCGTGCCAGGGACTGAGATCGTTGGACGGGTGATCGAAAGCGCCCCGGATGTGCCGGCACCGCTGCCGCCCGGAACGCCAGTCTTCGCGGCGCTCGACTGGGGCGGCATGGCGGAGGAGGCGGTCGCCGATGCGATGCATGTTGTCGCCATCCCGCCGGGCTTGCCGCTGCTCCCGGCCATCGCCTTGCCGATCAGCTACCCGACCGCCGCCGCCGCGCTGCTCTGGCGGGCACGGCTGGCACCCGGCGATTGGGTATTGGTGCATGGCGCTGCCGCCGGTGTTGGCTTGGCCGGTGTGGAGCTCGCCACCGCGCTTGGCGCCAAGGTGATCGCGCGGTGCGGTGCGGGAAAGCGCGCCGTTCCGCTCTCGCGTGGCGCAGCCGAAGTGCTGGATAGCGCCGCCCCTTTTCGCGAGGCGGTGATGGGCGCCACCGCCGGGCAGGGGGTGCAGGCGGTGCTGGATACGCTGGGCGGAGCGACCTTCGAGGAGAGCCTCCGATGCGTGGCCGAAGGGGGCACGCTGGTGACGATCGGGTTTGCCGCGGGCGGTATCCCGCAAGTGCCGCTGAACCTATTGCTGCTGAAGAATATCGGCATTTCCGGGCTGAATTGGGGGACCTACCTCGGCTGGTCACCTGGCGATCGGCGGGCGCATTACGCGCCGCGCGCCCGGGCGATTTGGGATCAGTTGGTCGGGTGGTGGCAGCAGGGGCAATTGCGCCCGGAGGTGCATGCTGCGCTGCCGCTCGAGGCCTTCCGCGAAGCCATGGCGACGGTGCGCGGCCGGGATGCGATCGGGCGGGTGGTGCTGCTGCCGCGACAGGCGTAATTCCAGCCGGTGGAGTCCAGCAAAGAACCTCAGCGGCGCGATCCTCGGCTGCTTGCCGCGATCGTCGCCAGCGCATTGTTCATGCAGAATCTGGACAGCAGTGCGGTGGCGACCGCGCTGCCCGCCATGGCCCGAGATCTGGGTCAATCGCCCGCCAGCCTCAGCGTCGCGATCACCGCCTATCTCGTCTCGCTCACGGTTTTTGTCCCGTTTTCCGGCTGGGTCGCCGACCGGTTCGGGCCAAAGCGCGTGTTCTTATTGGCAATCCTGGTCTTCAGCCTGGGCTCGGCTTTCTGCGCCGCCGCCACCGGGATCGGCACGCTGATCGGGGCGCGGGTGTTGCAGGGCTTGGGTGGGGCCATGATGGTGCCGGTCGCGCGGCTGCTGTTGTTGCGGCAAGTCCGGAAGGACGAAATGCTGAACGCCATGGCATGGCTGACCATGCCGGCGCTCCTTGGGCCGATCAGTGGACCGCCGATTGGGGGTCTGCTGACGGATGCCTTCGGGTGGCGGTCGGTGTTCTTGATGAACCTGCCGATCGGCTTGCTCGGCTTTGTGCTGGTGGCCTGGCTGGTGCCGCGGCTGCCGGCCCATGATCCTGGGCCGCCCGACCGGCGGGGCCTGCTGCTGCTGGGCGCTTCCCTGGCGCTGGGCATGATCGGGCTGGAGACGCTTGGGCGGCATGTGCTGCCGGACCTGCTGAGCCTGGCCGCCATCGTGAGCGGCGTCATGCTTGGGATCGCCGCGATCCGCCATTGCCGGCAGGCCGACCGGCCAGCCCTCGATCTCGGGCTCTTGGCGATCCCCACCTTCCGCACCTCGGTCCTCTATGGCTCGATGTTCCGGATCGGCGCGGGGGCGACGCCGTTCCTGGTGCCGCTTTTGTTGCAGGTGGGCTTTGGCCAGAGCGCCTCTGAAGCCGGGCTGGTTTCCTTCGCGACCGCGCTCGGGGCGTTGCTGATGAAGCCGATCGTCCGGCCGATCCTGCAGCGCTTCGGGTTTCGCCGGGTATTGATGGGCGGGGCGCTGTTTTCCGCGATTGGGGTCGCGGTGGGTGCGGCCTTCACCCCGACCTGGCCGCTGGTTGCCATCTTTCTGGTGCTCGCCCTTGGCGGGCTTTGCCGCAGCCTGCAGTTCACCGCGCTGAATACCCTGGGCTTCGTCGATGTGCCGAGTGGGCGGCTGGCGGCGGCAACCAGCTTTTCCGCAACCGCCCAGCAGCTCTCCCAGGCATTGGGCATCGTCCTGGCAAGTGCGGTGCTAGAGGCGAGCGAGGCGATCTCAGGCAGGACTGTCCTGGGACAGGCGGATTTCGCTGCGGGTTTCCTGGTGGCGGGGGCGGTGGCGCTTGCCTCCCTGCCATTCTTCGCGCGGCTTTCCACGGATGCCGGGGCCGCCGTCAGCGGCCATGGCGGGGAGATCAATCGACGATGAAAAGCGTCGCGCCGGTGCTGGTCGAGGAACGATGCGCGGCATCGCCGAAATCGAACACCTGGTAGCTCATCCCCGGCTTAAGGGTGAAGCGGCGGCCATCGCGCAATTCGGTGTCCAGCTCGCCCTCCAGGACATAGAGAACATGGCCGCGATCACACCAATGGTCGGCCAGATAGCCTGGCGTGTAGCGGACCTGGCGGATCCGGAGATCGCCGATTTCGAGGGTGCGCCAGAGCGCCTCGCCGGTCTCTCCCGCATGGCGGGTCTCTGGCACCGCCGCCCAGTCGGTGACGGTGAAGGAATTGCTGGGCAGCTTCATTCGGCTGGCAGCGGCTGTGGCCCGCCGGTCGCGCGGCTGAAGCGTCGTGCCAGCCCTTCAAAGCCCAAATAGAGCACGGGGGTGACGAAGAGCGTCAGCATCTGCGACACGACCAGCCCGCCGATGACCGCGAGGCCCAGTGGCTGGCGCAGCTCGGCGGCCGCGCCCCAGCCGGCGGCGATCGGTACCGCGCCGGCGCCGGCGGCCAGCGTCGTCATCATGATCGGCCGAAAGCGGATTAGGCAGGCTTCCCGCACCGCGGGCAGGGGATCGACCCCGGAACGTTGTCGCTGCAAGGCAACGTCGACGATCATGATGGCGTTTTTCTTCACCAGGCCGATCAGCAGCAGCACGCCGATCACGGCGATGACCGAGAGGTCAAGGTTGAACCAGTAGAGCGTGAGGAAGGCGCCGAGGGCTGCCGCCGGCAGGCCGGACAGGATGGTCAGCGGGTGGATCAGGCTTTCATACAGCACGCCGAGCACGACATAGACGATGGCGACGGCGGCGAGGACCAGCGCCCCCTGGCCGGCCAAAGCCTGCTGGAAGACCTGGGCAGCGCCGGAGAATCCCGTAACGACGGTGGGCGGGAGGCCGAGTTCACGCTCCACCTCCTTGATCGCATTCACCGCATCGCCGAGGGCGACACCCGGGGGAGTGTTGAAGCCGATGACCACGGCGGGGAGCTGGCCCTGGTGACTGACATTGAGCGGACCGGTGATCCGTTCGATCTTCGCGACCGCCGAGAGCGGGATGAGCTTGCCGGTGACGGAGCGGATATAGAGCTTGGCGAGCCCGGTCTCATCCCGTTGATCCTCGGGCAGGGCTTCAAGGATGACCTGATAGGCATTGGCCTGACCGTAAAGGGTACTGATCTGGCGGGTTCCAAATGCCGAGAAAAGCGCCTGCCGAACGTTATCGACCGAGACGCCGAGTGCGGACGCCTTGTCGCGATCGACATTCACCTGCACCACTGGGGAATCGATCTGCAGGTCGGTGTTTACATCCTGCAGTTGCGGCAGCTTGACGAGCTTTTCTTCCAGCTTCTGCGCCCATTCGTAAAGCTCATCCAACCGCAGACCCTGCAAGGTGTAGAGGTAGAGGGTGCGAGTGACACGGCTGCCGAAATTCAAATTTTGGATCGGGTTGATGAAGACCCGGAGGCCGGCGATCCGGGAGGCTTCGCGTCGAAGCTGCTGGATGACCTGCAGAATGGCCGGCCGGTCATGGCGGCCCTTCAATTCGACGAAGAGGCGACCTTGATTGATTGAGATATTGCCGCCAGTCGCGCCAATGTTCGAGACAACATTGGTAACATAGGGGTTCGCGCGCAGGATCTCGACCAGCCGGCCCTGCATTTGTGACATGGCGTCGAACGACGCGCCGCGTGGTCCTTCGGTATTGATCGTCAGCAGACCCGTGTCTTCAATGGGAAAGAAGCCCTTGGGAATTATCACGGCCATGTAGCCGGCAGCCCCGAGCGACGCGAAGAACATCAACCAGACGAACCAGCGGAACCGCAGGCCGAGATCAAGCAGCCAGGCATAGCTGCGCTCGAAGGCGACCAAGCCGCGTTCCAGGACCCTATCAACCAGGCCGGGTTTGCCGTGCGCTGGCAGGCGGGAGGCCATCAGCGGGGTCAAGGTCAGGGAGACGACGCAAGATGCAATGACCGAAAGGGTGACAGTCGCGGCGAAGGCATTGAACACCCGCCCGACCACGCCACCCATCAGCAGGATGGGCAAGAAGACCGCAACGAGTGAGAGGGTGATCGAGAGAACGGTAAAGCCGATCTCCTTCGATCCCTTGATGGCCGCCGGTATCGGATCCATGCCCTCTTCGATGTGTCGGACGATCGCCTCCAGCACCACGATCGCGTCGTCGACGACCAGCCCGACCGCGATGGTAAGACCGAGCAGCGTCACGTTATCGATGCCGTAGCCCATGACGTACATCAGCCCGAAGGCGACGCAGAGGCTGATCGGCACGGCCAGGGTGGGGATGAGCGTAGCGCTCAGTTTGCGCAGGAACAGGAAGCAGACCAGCACGACAAGGCCGATGGCAATGACCAGCGATTCCTGCACGTCATGCACCGCATCGCGGATGGATAGCGATCGGTCGAGGAAGACCTCCAGCTCCGCCCCCGGCGGCAAGGAGGCGCGCAGCTCCGGCAGGGTTGCCTTGATCCCGTCCACCACATCGACCGTATTGGCATCCGGCTGGCGCAGGACGGCAAGCACCAGAGCGCTGTCGGCGTTCCGCCAGGCCGCGATGCGGTTATTGGAGACGCCGTCGGTGATGGTGGCGATGTCGCTCAACCGGACCGGGGAGAAGGGCTTGCCGGCGACGACCAGGCGGCCGAACTGTTCCGCGTTCTGCGGCTGATCATTGGCGCGGAGAGTGAGTTGCTGTCGGTCGCCGTTCAAAACCCCGACCGGCGTTGCCGAATTGGCCTGGGCGACCGCCTGCAGCATGGTATCGAAGCCGAGCCCCATCGCGGCGATCCGATCGGGGTCGAGCCTGACCCGGACTGCATAGAGCTGTTCGCCGAAGACCTGCACCTGAGCGACGCCGAGCACCCGCGACAGCGCCGGGCTGATGATGGTGCTGACCAGATCGTTCAGGTAATAAAGTGGCTTATCACCGCCCGCGAGCGTCAGCAGCACCACCGGCGCATCGGCCGGGTTCACTTTCCGGTAGCTGGGCGGCACCAGCATGTCCACCGGCAGCCGCCGCTGCGCGCGGGTCAATGCCGCCTGCACGTCCTGCGCCGCCGCATCGATGTTCTTGGTCAATTGGAACTGCACGGTGATCTGCGACGTGTCCTGACCGTTGATCGAGGACATGGTGTCGACACCGGCGATGGTCGAAAGCTCTCGCTCAATCGGTAGGGCGACGCTGGTCGCCATGGTCTCTGGGCTGGCGCCCGGGAAATTGGCGAAAATGGTGATGACCGGGAAGTCGACCCGCGGCACCGCGGCGACCGGCAGCTTCATATAAGCCAGGATGCCGGCCACGATCGCGGCGATCGAGAGCAGGCTGGTCATCACCGGCCGACGGATGCAGAGCTCTGAGATGTTCATCGTCCGGGTCTCGCTCAGTTCACGCTGGAAACGCGCTGCGGCTGCGGCGCGCGCTCGACAGCCTTGGTCCCGGTGGTCACGCGCTGGGCGCCGTCCACGATGACTTTCTCCCCGGCCTTGAGGTTGCCGGTGATGACCACCCGGTCGCCGGTGACGCGAACCAGTTGGACATTGCGTCGTTCTGCCACACCATCCGGCTTGAGGATCATGACAAAGCGGCTGTCCTGGCCGGTCTGCAAGGCGGGGCTGGGGACCGAGATGGCCTCCGCCTCGTCACGCGGGCTGAGCACCACCTGGACGTACTGCCCGGGCCAGAGCCTATGGTCGGGGTTGGCGAAACGGGCCTTGAGCTGGATCGTGCCGGTCGCGCTATCGACCGCGCTGTCGACGAAGACCACCTGCCCGGTGATTGGCGGCCCGGCATCACCATCCGCCTTCACCCGAACCTGGGCACTGCCGCGGCGCATCGCCGCGCGGATTTCCGGCAGCCATTTCTCCGGCACCGAGAATTGCACCAGGATCGGGTCGAGATGGGTCAGGGTGGTGATGGCGGTGTTCTCGGCCTGCCGGACAAAATTGCCTGCCTTCAACGGAATAGCGCCAAGTTGGCCGTCAATCTCCGCGGTGATCGTCGCATAGGCGATGCTGGTCTTCGCCTGCTCGATCAGCGCCTCGGTCGCCTTCAACTGGGCCGCGGCGGACGCGGCATCGGCTTCGGCCTGTTCGAAACGCTGCTGAGAGGCGACGCTTTCGCGCCCCAACTGCTGATAGCGGAGCAGGTCGGCCCTGTAGCGGGTGAGCATGGCCCGGTCGCGGACGGAATTCGCCTCCAGCTGGGCCGCCAGGGCGCGGCTCAGCCGGCTATCCAGCACGAACATCGGCTGGCCCTTTTTCACCATCTGGCCTTCCTGGACCAGGACTTGGTCGATCTGTCCATCGACCCGGGCCCGCACGGTGATCACGGATTCCGACGCGGCGAGCCCATTGGCCAGGATGTCGATCGGCACCGGGCCGACCCGAACCGGGTCGGTCGTCACCGGCACCGCCGGCGGGCCGGCAGGCGGCGCGCCCTGGGCCATCGCCAGGGTCGCTGGCAAGAGCCCAAGCAGCGTCAGGCTGGCGGCCAGCAAAAGGCGACGAAAGCGGATCGCGCGGCGGATGCTCATGCCCCTGATCTTCCTGTCCAAATTACCAATGCGGGTCCTCGGCGCAACGGATGCGCTGTTGGCCCGACGTGCTTCCCCGCGTAGCAGACCGCCCGGGTGTTGGGCAAAGCCATCGCGCCGAAATGTCACGCCGATCAATCAAGCCAGAACGGACAGCAAATTCGATGCCATACTGGCGATCGACGCGGACCATGCCTCAACAGGTTAGCACGCCTCATGCCGATGCGTGGACGTTTTCCCGCCATTCGAGATTAAAAAACAATTCTTTACACAGCGCTGCAACGACGCCGCCGAACCCGGTCAGGCGCAGCCCCGGCGGCCCAGCAGCGCCTTCGCCATGGCCAGCCTGGTCCCACTTCCCGCAAGCCGCGCCAACAGCGTGGGGAAATCATTCGCCAGCGCGGCCATCTGCGCCGCCGCGGCCGCTTCCCCGACCGCGGCGGCAAGGTCCGGGCAGCCGCAGCCGCCGAAGCGTTGGGTCGCCCCATCCAGGGCACGCGCTGCCGCCCCCGCCGCCAGGCGACCTTCGCTAAGGCTGGGCGCCGCCGCCCCGGTCGCCAGATCGCGCGCCGCCGCCTCCCATCCCTCCAAGCCCAGGCCGAAGCCACAGGCGGGCCGCTGCGCCGCCGCAGGGGCGGCCAGGAGCAGCAGCGGCAGAAGCAACAGAATCACGCCCGCCATCCGCAGGCGGTCAGCGCCGCGATCATATGCCGGGGTACCGGCGCCTCGGCCGCGACCGGTGGGTCGAGCGGCAGGCTGATGGCCCGCGCGAGCAGCTGCATCGCTCCCGCGCCGCCGCCATAGCGGGCATCGCCAAGGATCGGCCAGCCCGCATGCGCGCAATGGACTCGCAACTGGTGGGTCCGCCCGGTCGCGGGGCGCAGCGCGAGCCACGTCACGCCTTCGCCCCGGCCCATGACTTCCCAGGCGGTGCGGGCGGGCTGCCCTTCTCGATCGACAACCATCCGCCACCCTTCGGCGGCGCTGGAGCGTTTGGCCAGCGGCGCATCGATGCGGCCGGCCGAGGCACCGGGGCCACCCTGGACCACCGCCCAATAGGTCTTCTGCGCCATCTGTCCGGCGAAGAGGGCCCCGAGCATGGCCAGCGCCGGCTTGCTGCGGCCGAGCACGAGACAGCCGGCGGTATCGGTATCCAGCCGATGCGCCGGCTGCGGTGGCCGCCGCTTGCCAAGGGCGAGGGCCGGGAGCAGGTCTTCGAGCGAAGGGCCGCCGCGCGGCCCGGCATGCACGGCAAGCCCCGCCGGCTTGTCGATGATGAGCAGGCGATCGTCGCGCAACAGGATGCTGGGCAGGGATGCGGGGCGCGAACTGTCAGGATGCGCGGCGCCGCCACCGCGGCGCGATGGGGCTGGTCCGCGAAGGCCAAGGCGTTTCGGGGCGTTACTCAGGGCTGCTGATCGCTTGTTCATACTGGGGCCTGGGCGAGACAGCATAAATCCTGCCCTTATCCCAGCGAATTTCGTGGCTCCTGCTTCAGGGACTAGGGCCGCGGCGCGGGCCTTCCCGATCGCGCCCGCCCGGCGCTCCTCATCCCCCGAACAACCGGCTTGGCGGCCGCGCCAGTCCCAGATGCTCGCGCAGCGTCGTGCCGGTATAGTCCCGGCGGAACAGCCCGCGGTCCTGCAGGATCGGCACGACGAGATCGACGAAGTCCTGAAAGGCGCCGGGGAAATAGGCGGGCAGGATGTTGAAGCCGTCGCAGGCGTAATCCTCGAACCAGTCCTGCAGGATATCGGCAATCTCCTCCGGCGTGCCGAGGATGACCCAATGCCCGCGCGCCGCGCCGGCGAGATTGACCATATCCCGCCAGGTCAGTTTCTCCCGCCAGGCCTTGGCGAGCATCGCCTTGGCGAAGCCGTGCGAGGTATCCGGCAGGGGGAAGTCCTCCGGTACTCGCGCGTCCAGTGGGAAGCCAGAGACATCGATGCCGAGGCGGGAGTTCAGCATGACCCGGGAATTCTCGACATCGACGAAGGACATCAGCGTGTCGAGCTTGGCCAAGGCTTCCTCCCGCGTCCGCCCGACGATCGGCATGCAGCCGGGCAGCACGGCGACCTCATCTGCGGTGCGACCGAAGGCGGGCAGGCGGGATTTCAGCGCCTGGTATCCGGCCTGTGCTTCCGCTTTGTCCTGCACCACCGTGAAGACGACATCGGCGGTGCGGGCGGCGAGTTGCAGGCCGGGCTCGGAGGAGCCGGCCTGGATGATCACCGGATTGCCCTGCGGCGTCCGGCTGGTGGGCAGCGGCCCCTTCACCTGGAAGAAGCGGCCAACATGGTTCAGCGGCTTGAGCTTGCTGGCATCGATATAGCGGCCGGTGGCGTGGTCACGGATGACCGCGCCGTCATCCCAGCAATCCCAAAGCCCGCGTACGACGTCGACGAATTCCTCGGCGACTTCATAGCGCGCGTCGTGGCCGGCATGGCTGCGGCCGAAATTCGCCGCCGCCTTGTCACCGCTCGTGGTCACCGCGTTCCATGCGGCACGGCCATGCGAGAGGTGATCGAGCGAGGCGAATTGCCGGGCGAGGTTAAAGGGTTCCGTGTAGCTGGTGCTGGCGGTGCCGCCGAGGCCGACATGCGTCGTCGTCGCGGCCAGCGCCGAGAGCATGGTCAGCGGCTCGAACTTCGCCGCGAAGCTGGGGTGCATGCCGGGGTCGGTCGCCAGATTATCGCCCAGAAAGAGCAGGTCGAACTTGCCCTGTTCGGCGATGCGACCGATCTGCTGGATGACCGCGATGTCCTCAAAGCTTTGGGTCGCACCGGGAAAGCGCCAGCCGGCGATATGATTGCCGGTGCCGAGAACGAAGACACCGAGATGCATTTGACGAGACATGAGCAGGCTCCTTCAGTCAGTCTCGCAGCAATTCCGATGCCTGCAACCCGTTGTCGTGCCAAGCTGCCCACGTAACTGCGGAGGCAGAGATGAGCGAGACCACCGAACCCATGGTAGCAGGCCTGTTCCACGTGGCCGTGAAGACCAATAACCTGTCCCAGACAGTGGCCTTCTATGAAAAAATCCTTGGCCTGCGGAACGGCTTCCGGCCGGATTTCGGCTTTCCCGGCGCCTGGCTTTACGTGCCGGTCGCGGGCGGACCGGCGATCCTGCATGTCTATGCCGGGGGGCCGGCGATGGGGCCGGATGGCCGGGCGCCGCTGCAGACTGGGGCGATCGACCACCTTTCGCTCGCCTGCCGCGGCTTTCATGGCTACGTCGCGCGTTGCCGCACACACGGGCTGGACTGGCGCGAATTCATCGTGCCCAACACCACGCTCTGGCAGCTTTTCGTCTACGATCCCTCCGGGATGCAGTGTGAACTGACCTTCGAGGGCGCTGCGGAAACCGGGCCGTTGCCCGACATGTCGCCTGGCCGCGCCTATGTTGCAGGCAGTAGCTTCTTCGATGCCGCTCGCTACCCCAGCCTGTCGTAAATATCGGTATAGGTGCGGCGTAGCTTCGCCAGGAAATCCGGCCCCGCCTTGGCCCGCGTGCCAGCGATAGGGTCGCAGGGCGGAAACATGGTGTCCGATGCCGCCAGGCTGAAGTCGCGGACGAAGGCCACGCGGCGGTCGCGCGCCGCCGCCACCTCCACAACGCTGCCACCACGGCCGAGGATCAAGCCGGCGAGCACGCCATCCTCGATGGCCTGGGTGGCGCCTTGGCCGAGCGTCGGCACCATTGCCTGCGCCGCATCGCCGAGGAACAGCACCCTGCCGCCGGCGGCGCTGCGGAGCATGGGAGCGGATTGCAGTCTGGCCCAATGCTGGCGCGAGGCCTGCGCCGTCATCTGCCCGACCATCCAGGCAACCGCGGGGCAGGCCGGCCGGTCCCGCGGCAGCAGCACTGCGCGCTGATAGTCCGGGCTGCGAAAGTGGTCGGGGATTTCGCTGTCCACGTCGGGTAGCAGCAGCGCGCCGGTGATATAGGCGGCCCCTTGCGGCAGCCGGTAGCCGAGCATCCGGGCATTGCCGTTGAACCATTGCCCGTAATCATCGAAGGGGCAGTCGGCGGCATCGGGTACCAGCAGGCGGCTCATCGCCAGGCCATGCTGGGTGGGGATGGGCGGCCCGACGGACAGGCGCCGCAGCGCTGAGTATCGGCCATCGCCGGCAACCAGCAGGTCGAAGCCGGTCGGCCGCAACAGCCCGCCCGTGGGGTCCCGCAGCACCGGGACTAAGCGTGCCATGGCGTCTTCTTCCAACGCGACCAATTCCAGGTCTTGCCGGGTGCGGTCGGCGATCGGTGCGCGCAGCAGCCGATACAACTCAGCCCAGGCGATGCGGACCCCGGCTTCTTCGGCCACATCGAGCAGGTCGATATCCAGCAGCCGGGTGCCGTCGGCCAGATCGACCGTCCAGCGACGCCAGGGCAGGGAGGCCGCGCGGATCGCCGCATGCCGCGCCGGCAGGTGCAGCCGCAGCGCCCGCATGGCGTTCGGGCCGAGATTGAGCCCGGTGCCGGCCGCGGCACCCGGGTCGCGGTGGTCGAAGGCTTCGACAATGATGCCCGGGGCAGCGGCCAGCAGCTCGGTCAGCAGACTGCCCGCGACGCCCGTGCCGATAACCCCGATGCGCATGTCCCAGCCTCACCGCCCGCCGCACGGCAGGTGCGGTGGACCGGGCGATGCAACATCGACGCCAGCTTCAGCCGCTGGTCGGCATGAAGCGGAAACCCTCGCCCCAGCGGGTGAAATGCCCGGTGGAGGGAGAGGGAAAATGCCCGGTGCACATCAGTCGCCCGCTATCGCAGTGGCATTCCAGGAATTTCCGCCGGGTCACGGCGGAGGCGGCCTGGTCGGTATCGGCGCGCATGGACAATTCCGGATAGCGCGCCTGGATGGGCGAATGGATCAGGTCGCCGGTCAGTACCGCCAGCGTCGTGTCCTTGCCCAGTTCCACCGCATAGTGGTCCGGTGTGTGCCCGGGTGTGGGCGTCAGGCGCACATGATCGTTCAAGGCGCTATCCGTCTTGACCAGTTCTGCTTGGCCAGCGGCGATGATGGGCAGCACGCTGTCCTGGATCACCTCATTGGGCGTCTTGCGGTTCTCGGCTTCCCAATAGGCATATTCCTTGGCGCCGAAGATGTATTTCGCGTTGGGAAAGGTCGGCACCCAGCGGCCGTTTTCCAGCCGGGTATTCCAGCCCACATGATCGACGTGCAGGTGGGTGCACATGACGAAGTCGATATCGGTCACGGAAAAGCCGGTTGCGGCGAGGTTCCGTTCCCACACATCGGAGGTCTTCTGGTGCCAGAACGGGCGGCTCGGCCGGTTCTTGTGGTTGCCGACGCACGTGTCCACCAGGATGGTGTGATGCGGCGTCTTGACCAGATAGCTTTGGATGCAAAGGCGAAGCATGCCGCTCGCGGCATCGATCGCGCCCATCTGCTCAAGCCAAGGGCGGTTTTCCGCCAGGGTTTCCTTGCTGAGCGAGGGGAAGAATTCCAGCGGGTCGAAAAGCGGCCGCTCTTCTTCGATCACCCGATGGATTTCGAGATCGCCGAGCGCGAAGCTGGTCTTCATGACTGTCCCTCCCGAGATGTAGGAGGGGAGGGTGCCGCAGGTTACCCCGCGGCACCAGCCGGCTTCTACTTCAGCGGGAAACCGAGCCCGCGCAGATGCTCACCCAGCTTGTCGCGGCCGCGCAGCGCGGCGACGGTGCCGTTCCGCTCGATCACCCGCTCGGACCAGGTGGCGGCGGCCATTTCGTGCCGCGCGGAGAAATCCGACATCGCCGCATCGTAGGTCGCGCGGTGGTCGTGCTCCTCAGAGTGGTCGTAGGTGCCGTGATGGACCACGACATGCTGCGGCAGGCGCGGCTTCACCTCGCCCTCGCGGCCCGCCAACGGATAGCCGACGCAAAGCCCGAAGACGCAGCTGACGCCCTGCGGCAGCTTCAGCAGCTCGGCCACGCGCGGGACATTGTTCCGGAGTGCGCCGATATAGACCGTGGACAGGCCGATCGATTCCGCCGCGACGACGGCGTTCTGTGCAGCCAGCGCGGCATCGATCGCGGCCACCAGGAAGGTTTCCAGATAGGGCAGGCCCTCCAGCGGCTTGCCCTCGGCGATCCCCAGGCGCTCATTGCGGGATGTATCGGCGACCCAAACCATAAATAGCGGGCATTGTTCGATATGCTTCTGGTTGCCCGCGATCTTGGCCAACTCCGCCCGCACCGCCGGGTCCTCGACCACCACAACCGACCAGGTCTGCAGGTTCGAGGAGGTGGCGGCGGAGGAAGCGGCGGCGATCAGCGTCTCCAGCGTGCCGGCCGGCACGGCATCGGGCTTGTAGCCGCGCACCGAACGATGCTGCAGCAGGCAATCGATCACCGGGTTCCACGGGCCTGCCGCTGGTGCTGCCTGACCGTAGCGCGCTGCCAGCGCGCGCTGCTGATCTGCCGTCGGCTTGATGCTGCCGTCCATGCCTGATTTCCTTTCGGACTAAACGCGGGTGTCGGCATCGCATGCCGGCGGGCGTCAGACAAGGCCCAGCTTGCGTCCCAAATCCCGGTACAGCGCGACCTGATCGGCGAGAAAGCCGCGCGTCGCCTCTGGCGTCAGCAACATGGGCACCGACCCTTCGGCCCGGATTGTGCGTTGCCAGACGGCATCCTGGCGCAGCCCGGCAATCGCTTGTGCCCAGGCGGCGATGACCGGTTCGGGCAATCCAGCCGGGCCGAAGACGGCATTCCAGCCAACGATCCGGGCGAGCGGCGCGAGGCCGGTCTCCAGCGCGCTGGGCACCTGCGGCAACCCTTCGAAGCGTTCCCGGCTGCCGATCAGCAGGGGACGGAGCTTGCCCGCCCGGATGGCCGGCAGGACATCGCCAAGATTGCTGCCCAGCAGCTCGACCTTTTGCTCGATCAGCGCCTGCGCCGCTTCCCCTGCGCCGGCGAATGGCACCGCGTTGGCGGCATCGAAGGGCAGTCCGGCGAGGGTGAACAGCTCCCGCATCCCGAGATCGAGCAGCGTTGCTGGGCCGGTGGTCGCAAAGCGCAGCTGACCCGGCTGCTCGCGCAGCGCGTTGAGCACGGCCTCCAGCGATCCCCAGGCCGCATTGCGGGAGACGCACAGGACGAAGGGCGATTGATCGAGCAGCCCAAGGGTACTGAACTCGTCCCAGGTATAGGGGGTTCGGGGATCGAGCGCGGGCAGGATGGCCGAGGAGGCGACGCGCGCTAGCAGCAGGGTGAGGCCATCTGGCGCGGCCCGGGCGACCACGGCGGTGCCGATCGCCCCTGACGCCCCGATCTGGTTTTGCACGAGGATCCGCGCCGCCCTGTTGGGCAGATGCGCGGGCGCGCGTTCGGCGAGCAGGCGGGCCGAACGATCAGCGGTGCCGCCGGCGGAGAAGGGTGCCACCAGCGTCACCGGCCCCAACGGGTAGGCAGGCGTCCCCGTCGCGCTGGCCCCGATGGGGGCCAGCAGCGGCGCGGCAAGCAGAAACCTTCGAGGCAGGCGGCGCATGATCGGTTCCGGACGCACAAAGCGCATGAAGAAGAATCCGGGGGGACTGTGGCGATTGTCAGGCAGAGAAGAGCGATTGACGCTTGGCGGGGGAACGCCGAGGCTGCGTGACAATACCTCGCAGAAGGTCGCCGGGAGCAATGCGTGAAGGACGGAGAGCCTCGCGCAATGGGAGAAACCCCTATGTTCACCGAACTCGACCGGCGCACAACGCTCACCGGGAACCAGAAGAAGATCATTACCGCCGCCGTATTGGGCGACATGCTGGAATTTTTTGACTACTTTCTTATCGGTTTCGTGCTTCCCTTCATGATCGGGAGCTGGAAGCTGACCTTTCTGCAATCGGCGGTGATGCTGCTCTCCTCGGGTATCGGCGCCATGCTCGGCGCCTTTTTCTGGGGCTGGATGGCTGACCGCATCGGGCGTCGCCCGGTTTTCAATCTGACCATTCTGAACTTCGCGCTGGCGACCGGCGCGCTCTATTTCACGCCCGATGACGGCCTTGTTTACCTGACCCTGATGCGCGTCCTGGTCGGCTTCGGCGTGGGCGGCCTCTATTGCGTCGATCTGCCCTTGGTCCAGGAGTTCATGCCGGCCAAGAAGCGCGGTCTCGTCGGCGGCCTGGTGACCTGCTTCATCCCGGTGGGCGTCATGCTGGGCGCTTTCATGGGCGGCTTCCTGGCGGAAGCGGTGGGCTGGCGTGGCTTGTTTGCGATCGGCGTGCTGCCGGCGCTGCTGGTGCTTCTGGTGCGCGTGTGGGTGCCGGAATCGCCGCGCTGGTTGCTGCGCCAGGGCCGGGTTGAGGAAGCCAAGAAGTCGCTCGCCTGGGCGCTGGAGGTCGATCCGAGCACCATCCCCGACCCGCGGCCCGAGGACATGGCCGAAGGCCGCCCGACGCGCTGGAGCGAGTTGTTCCAGCACCCGCGCAGCCTCCTCGTTTCCTGGCTCGGCAATCTCGGGGCGCAGACCGGGGTCTATGGTGTCACGCTCTGGGCGCCGACGCTTTTTGTGCTGCTGCTGAAGGTCACGCCGGCGCAGGCCAGCAAGCTGATGATCGGCCTGACCCTGGGTGGCCTGGCGGGGCGGATCAGCTTCGCCTTCCTGTCGGAGAAGATCGGCCGGCGCCGGGGTGGCGGGCTGCTCGGCTTCGGCGCGGCGATCCTGCTGGTGCTCGCCGGCGTCTTTCATAACGATATGTTGGGCGCGGTATCGGTCTTCTGGCTGCTGCTGGTCGCCGCCTTCTTCTTCGCCGATGGGGGCTTCGCCATCGTCGGTCCCTATGCCGCCGAGGTATGGCCGGCGCATCTGCGGACCTCCGGCATGGGCAGCGCCTATGGGTTTGGGGGCTTGGGCAAGATCATCGGCCCGCTCGGCCTC
>CAITYE010000229.1 GCA_903896535.1 uncultured Paracraurococcus sp. | reverse complement strand
TCAACGCATCGCGCTCTAGAGCGGGATGCGTTCACATACGTTCACGCAGCCCGCTCTAGCATGTGGTGGATCGCGCGATTCAGCGCCTTCGGCGATGCCGCCTCAACGCATCGCGCTCTAGAGCGGGATGCGTTGCCCCGGAAGATCGGTTTCCCACCACATGTCCGCCGGGCGCCGTTATTCGCCTGATCGGCTTTTGCGCTAGGCCCTGTCCGCGGTAACCGGCATCGGCCGCACAATAACCTCGGCCGATCGGCCTTGGCGGGGCTGCCCCGGCTATTCCGCCGGGGCACCACCGTGCAGCTCCTCCGCCGCCTCCGCCCGACGCGCGGCGGTGGAACGCCCGAAGAGGTCGATCATCACCGGGAAGACGACCAGGATGAAGACCGGCAGCAGCGTGGTGCCGCCGACGACGACGACCGCCAGCGGCTTCTGCAGGTCGGAGCCGATGCCGGTGGCCATCGCCGCCGGCAGCAATCCCACCATGGCGGCGAGGCAGGTCATCATTACCGGCCGCATCCGGTCATCCCCCGCCTGATCGAGCGCGCGGCGCCAGGGCATGCCGTCATCGCGCAGTGCGTTGAAATGCGACAGCAGGATGATGCCTTCCATGGTGGTAATGCCGAAAAGGGCGAGGAAGCCGATCGCCGCCGGCACCGAAAAATTGAGCCCCGATAGATCGAGCGCAGTGGCGCCGCCAATGCAGGACAGCGGCAGCAGCAGGAAGATCAGGACAGCGTCGCGCACGCTGCTGAACTGGACGTATAGCAGGACCGCGATCAGCGCCAGCGCGATGGGGACGACGACCTTCATCCGCGCAATCGCATCCTTCAGGTTGCGGAATTCACCGACCCATTCCAGGCGATAGCCGGGTGGCAGGGGAACATTGGCGGCGACCCGCGCCTCCGCCTCCTCCACCGCCGATTGCTGGTCGCGGCCGCGGACGGAGAACTTCACCGGCACGTAACGGCTGGCATCCTCGCGGTAGATGTAGCTGGGGCCGGAGGAGAGACGAATGGCGGCGACATCGCCCAGCGTGGCACCGGATTGCGGGCTGATCGGGATGCGCGCCGCAGCCTCACCGCTCGTGCGGTATTCCGGCGAGAGGCGAACCATGATCGGGAAATTCCGGTCGCCGCCAGGCTCATAGAGCCGTCCGGCTTCCTGGCCGCCGATCGCCGCCTGGATGACCGCATTCACGTCCCCGACATTCAGGCCGTAGCGCGCCGCCCTGGTGCGATCGATGACGATCGAGAGGGTGGGCTGGCCCAGGCTGCGGAAAGCCGCGAGGTCGGCGATGCCCTCGACCTTGCCCAATTCCTGCACGACCTGGTTCGCCGCCCGCGTCAGCACATCGAGCTCCGGCCCGATCACCTTGACCGCATTGGCGCCCTTCACGCCGGACGCCGCCTCCTGGACGTTGTCCGAGATGTATTGGCTGAAATTGAAGTCGATGCCGATGAATTCCTGCTTCAGCCGGCGTTCGATGGCGCGGATCAGATCCTCCTTCTTCTCCGCCGTGGTCCATGCCTCCATCGGCTTCAGCGGGACGAAGAATTCGGCATTGAAGAAACCGGCGGAATCGGTGCCATCATCCGGACGGCCCTGCTGGCTGGTGATGGTGATCACTTCCGGGAATTCCATCATCACCCGGCGTATCTTGTCGGTATAGCCGGCGCCTTCCTCCAGGCTGATCGTCGCCGGCATGGTGGCGCGCATCCAGATCGAGCCTTCCTCCAGCGTCGGCAGGAATTCTCCACCCAATCGGGCGAACTGGTAGACTGCGCCGGCCAGCAGCATGCCGGAGATCACCAACGTCGCCATGCGGTTGCGGATGGCCTTGCCATAGGACCAGCGATGCGCGGCGCCAAGCCAGCGCACCAGCGGCATCACCTTCTCCTCGGTCTTGTCGGAGAAGAGCACCGCGGCCAGCGCCGGGCCGACGGTGAAGGTCGCGAACAGCGCCCCGCCAATGGCATAGGCATAGGTCTTGGCCATCGGGCCAAAGATCCGCCCTTCGATCCCGCCCATGGTAAACAGCGGGATGAAGGCGGCGACGATAATCAGCGCCGAGAAGAAGATGGCGGTGCCGACTTCCCCTGACGCACGCTGGATGATCAGCGGCACGCCGGACAGGCCGCGCGCCGAGGGGGGCGGCGCCACCCGCTGCGCCGCGCCGTGCCGGTTCATGTGCAGGTGGCGATAGATATTCTCCACCATGATGACGGTGGAATCGACCAGCAGACCGAAGTCGAGGCTGCCGAGGGAGAGCAGGTTGGCGCTCTCTCCTCGTAGCAACATGACGATCACCGCGGTGAAGAAGGCAAAGGGGATCGCCGCGCCCACCACGATCGCGCCACGCAGATCACCGAGGAAGAGCCACTGGATGAACACCACCAGGACGATGCCCATGATGATGTTCTTGACCACGTGGTGGGTGGTGACGTCGACCAGCGATTTGCGGTCGTAGATCGGGACGATCTTCACCCCGGGCGGCAGCACGCCGCCCGCATTGATGGTCTCGACCTCCTGCTGCACGGCGCGGATCGTGGGCAGTGTCTGCTCTCCGCGACGCATCAGGACGACGCCCATGACGATGTCGTTGTCGCTCTCCTGGCCGGCGAGGCCGAGCCGCGGCAGATTGGCCACCTCCACCCGCCCGACATCGGAGAGCAGCACCGGCACGTTGCTGTTCATGCCAAGGACAATGTTGTTCACATCCTCGACCGAGCGGATCAGGCCGATACCCTGCACGATCGCCGCCTGCGGGCCGATGCCGATCACCCCGGCGCCGATCGTCGCATCGCCCTCACCGATCGCCGCGACCACATCGGTCACCGAGAGTTTGAAGGCGATCAGCTTCGGCATGTCGATGATGACGTTGTAGGATTTGGTCGGGCCGCCATAGGCGGTCACGTCGATGACGCCAGGCACCCGCTTGAAGCGGCGCTGCAGGACCCAGTCCTGCATGACCCGCAGATCCGTGAGCGAAAAGCCGGGTGGACCCACCACGCGGTAGCGCAGGATCTCGCCGATCGGCGACCAGGGGCTGATCTGCGGCTGGACGCCAGGCGGCAGCCCGCTGATCTGGCCCAGCCGGTTCAACACCTGCTGCAAGGCTTGCTCGTAGTTGAAGGCGTAGGTGAACTGCGCGGAGATCACGGAAAGGCCGAACAGCGAGGTCGAGCGGACCTTTTGCAGGTTCGGCATGCCAGACAGCCCGACCTCGATCGGGATGGTGATGTAGCGCTCGATCTCCTCGGCCGCCTGCCCGCTGTTCTGGGTGATGATCACGACGGTCGGCGGGACCGGATCGGGATAGGCTTCAATGTTCAGCTGTTGGAACCCGGCGAAGCCGAGCGCCAGATAGGCGACAAAAAGCAGGATCACCAGCGCCCGCTTCTTCAGCGCAAACTCGACGATGAAGCCCATGCCCCGCCCTGGTCCTTGCCGGCTTGGCTATGCATAGCACCGCCCGGCTTGCCGGCGCCACACCCGCGGCTTACGCCTGCCCCATGCGGCGTAAGCCAGGCGTCGCCCCGGGCTATCCCGACCTGGCAGGTGGTGGGTCCCCTTCGGCGCGTGATTCCCGTTTTCGAACCGGGCAAGCTCGGGCGTCCGCCGTATTTCGATCAGCGGGACCGAGCTAATCGCACCACTGACCTGAGCCGGGCGGCACCCCGCCTCATAACAGCCCCAAGGCCCGGAGCTCCTGGCGCAGCCGCAGCGGCATGGCGGCCTCCCCCTCCGCCACCCCGGCGGCCGTGATATCCGCCGGGGCCGCCGCCGGGTCCAGGTAACGCCACCCCTGGAAGGGCTTCACCGGCCGCGCGGCGACCGGCACCAGGGTCGGGTCCAGCAGCAGGGCGGAACAGGCTGAGCCGTCATCCCAGACATCCTCGCGCACCTCCAGCACCAGCTGGCGCACCTGCACGAAGCCCGCCACCACCCAGTAGATGGACCCGCCATCGGTCAACTCTGCCACCCGTTTCGGGGTCATGCGGGTGTGATGGCGGAGCGGCGGCTCCGCCGCCGCCCGACGCGCCTGGATGGCGGCAAGCTGGCCGACATCCTTCGGTCCGACGGAGAGTTTGATGAGGTGAATCACCCTGGCGATCTACCCCCTGGCGCGCGACCGGCAAGGGGGTCGGGACTGCGCGGCGACAACCATCCACAGAAGTTTCGCCCAGGCGCCTCGGCCTTGGCGAAACCGCCCGTCCCGGTACCCGCTTCCGCGCCGCCATGGCGGTTCCGCGCCCGCTGATCGTGCCGGGCGGCTTCAATGCTCTGACCGCCCGGCTGCCGGAGCATGCCGGGCACGAAGTCCGTTATATGAGTATATGAGGCGCTACGGGACCTCCCGCAGCCTGCTCCGCCTGCCAGATGCCGGGAACGCGGCGCTGCTCTAGGGCTGGCCGGCGCTTGCCTTGAGGTTCAGCCGCTCACGCAGCGCATCCACGATGTCATGGAAATGCCGCTCCCGTCGGGTGTCGATCGCGATCGTCGCGGTGGCGCCGGCGCGCAGCGCCGGCTCGCCCTCTCGCGGCAGCAGCCGGATCTTCACCGGCATGCGCTGCACCACCTTCACCCAGTTCCCGGAGGCATTCTGCGGCGGCAGGATGGCGAATTCGGCGCCCGAGGCCGGCGAGATGCTCTCGACCTCGCCCACCCAGGGAAAGTCGGGATAGAGATCCAGCACCACCTCGACCTTCTGGCCCACCTGCACATGCGTCAGCGTGGTCTCCTTCAGATTGGCCTCGACCCATGGCCGGCGTTCGGAGACCAGGGAGAAGATCGGCGTCGCCAGCTTCACCTGCTCCCCGGGCTGGAGCTTATTGTTGACCAGCGTGCCACCGACCGGGGCGCGGATCTCGGTGCGCTCCAGGTCCAGCGCGGCGCGGTCACGGTCGGCCTTGGCCTCACGCACGCTGGGGTGGTTGTCGACCGGCAGGTTCGGGTCGCCGTTCAGGGTGGTCAGCAGCCGGGCGAGGCGCTGGCGCACCACCTTGATGCGCTCCCGCGCCACCTGTGCGTCGCTGAGCGTTTCCTCAAGCTTGGCCACCGGGGCGACGCCGCGGGCATGCAGATCCTGCTGGCGGACATATTGGCGATGCAGGAAATCCGCCCGGCTTTCCAGCTCACCCAGCTCGGCCAGCGTCTCGCGATAGGTCGCCCGTGACGTCTCAACCAGTTGGCGAGCGGTGTCGAGATCGGCGTTGGTCTTGGCCAGGGCCAGGCGATAGGGCTCGGGGTCGATGCGGACCAGCACGTCGCCGGCCTTCACCCGGGCATGGTCGCGGTACAGCACCGCCACCACCCGGCCGGCGACATCCGGGGCGACCTGCACGATATCGGCCTTCACATAAGCGTTCTCGGTGCTGATGTAACGACCGCCACGCTGCCAGACGAAAAGCGCCGCGGCGGCAACCAGCGCTGGGACGCCCAGCAGCAACAGGGCACGGAGCAGACGGCGCTTCATGGCGCAGGCGCCGCGGAGAGGCGGGGCTCAGGCTCAGCAGTGGCGCGCGGGGTCATCATAGACAACTCAGCCTTCATCCGGCCGAGCATATCGGCCAGCAAATCACGTTCCTCGACATCCAGTCGCGCCAAGGCTTCCTCCAGCAGATCAGTTGCGGCGAGGTGCATCTCAGCCTCGATGCCATGGGCCTCGGCCGTCAGTTCCAGGCGATTGACCCGGCGGTCGAGCGGATCAGCCACCCGCAACACCCAGCCCTTGCGCTGCATCCGGTCGATCATCCGCCCCGCCGTCGCCCGTTCCACCTCCAGCGCCTCGGCCAGTTCGGTCTGGCTGATCCCCGGGCGGTGATAGAGCAGCGATAGCACCTGCCATTGGGCACGGGTCAGGCCGAGCCGGCGGACCCGCCGGTCAAAGGCGGCCCGCATCATCCGGGCGACATCGGAGAGGAGAAATCCAAGGGCGCGATTGGAATCGCGTGGCATCGATTTATCGGGCATGGCTTATTGCTGCCTAGCTTACTATGATCCAGCCTAGTGTCGTCAAGCTTAAGAATAGTCCCCTCGCATGGCCGAAGCCTCCCTCCTCATCAACCTGCCGCTCTCCCGCCGGATCCTGATCATGGCCGCGGTGGTGCTCAGCTCCACCCTCTACGCCACCACCCTGCTCGTGGCCTCCACGCTGCTGCCGCAGATGCAGGGCAGCTTCGCCGCCACCACCGACGAGATTGCCTGGACCACCACCTTCAACATCCTGGCCACCGCCATCGTCACGCCCATGACCAGCTTCCTGCTGGCCCGCTTCGGCCGGCGCCGGTTGATGGTGGGCTGCGTGACCCTGTTCACCATCGCCACCTGGATGTGCGGGGAGGCCGAGAGCCTGGAAGCCATCGTCTTCTGGCGCATCGTCCAGGGCGGCGCCGGGGCGCCGGTCATCCCCATGGCCAATACCACCGTGCTCGACCTTTTCCCGCGGGAGCGGCACGGAGTGGTCAGTTCGATCTTCGGGATGACCGTGGTGCTCGGCCCGGTGATCGGCCCGGCGGCCGGGGGCATCCTGGCCGAGGCCTATAACTGGCGCTGGGCCTTCTTCATGATCGTCCCGGCCGGGATCCTCGCCACGCTGGCGCTGCGCTTCGCCCTGCCGGTTGACGGGCCGACCCAGCCTACGCCGCTTGATTGGACCGGCTTCCTGACGCTGGCCGTGGCACTTGCCGCCCTGCAATTGCTGCTCGCCCGCGGCGAGCGGCTGGACTGGTTCGAGAGCGGGGAGATCCAGATCGAGGCGCTGATCGCTGCCCTCGCCTTCTTCCTCTATCTCGCCCACAGCCTGACGGCGAAGCAGCCCTTTCTCAATCTCGGCCTGCTGCGCGATCGCAATTACGCGGTCGGAATGCTGCTCGTGACCATCTACGGCATGGTGAACTTCACGCCGACCGTGCTGCTGCCCTCTCTGTTACAAGGCTATGCCGGCTATCCGGACAGCATCATCGGCGAGATCGTCGGCTATCGCGGCATTGGCGGCACGCTGGGCTTCGGCGCGACGCTGGTGATCGGCCGCTGGGACCCGCGCATCGGACTCGCTCTCGGCTTCGGGGTCCTGGTCGCCCAGGGGTTATGGTTGATGAGCCTCGATCTCAATGTCGGCGCCAATGAGCTGCTGGCCAATAGCGTGCTGCAGGGCTTCGGGGTCGGCGTGGTCTGGGTGCCACTCACCCTGCTCACCTTCGCCACCCTCGATGCCCGTTACCGGGCAGAGGCGATGTCGCTGTTCCATCTGCTGCGCAATATCGGCTCTTCCTTCTTCATCTCGGTCAGCGTCAGCGAAATCCTGCGCTCCGGCGCCAAGAACTACAGCCGGATGACGGAGATGATCACGCCGACTGCCAAGACGCTGCAGAACCCGCAAACCATGGGTGGCTGGACGATCGACACGCTGCCGGGGCTGACCGCGATCAGCAAAGAAATCACCCGGCAGGCCGTGATGATCGGCTATCTCAACGCCTTCGCGATGTACACGGTGGCCTGCGCCGCGGCGATCGCGCTGGCCTTCCTGGCGCGCGGCCGCCCCCGGGCAGCAAGCGGTTGAGGGGTCCGGCGGAAGGCGCGACCCCCGGGCTGCTTTGGGGAGGCCCCCGCGTGGCGTTATTCGGCCTGAATCTGCGCCGCCAGGATCACCTGCCGCCAGCGGGCCGCCTCACTGGCGATAAAGGCTGCGGTCTCGGCCGGCGTGCCGCCGATCGGCTCCAGCCCCAGCTCTCCCAGCCGCTTGCGAAAGGCCGGGTCGACCAGCAGCGCATTCACTTCCCGGTTCAGCCTGGCAACCACCGCGGGCGGCGTGCCGGCGGGCGCGGTCAGATAGTTGAAGGCGGCGGAATCGAAACCGGGGATTGTCTCGGCTATAGTCGGCAAATCGGGCATCAGGCTGGAAGGCTGCTTGGTGCCGACGGCGATCGCCCGCAGCGTGCCGGTCGCGCGGTATTCGGTGAACAGCAGCAGCGTGTCGATCAGGAACGAGATCCGCCCGGCGATCAGCTCCTGGATCGCCGGACCGCTGCCACGGAAGGGCACATGGGTGATGTCGATGCCCGCCTTCAGCTTCAACAGCTCACCCGCCAGGTGCGAGGACGCGCCGATCCCGGAACTGCCGAACGTCAGCTGCCCGGGCCGCGCCTTGGCCAGCGCGATCAGCTCCGGCACCGTACGCACCGGCAGGGTGGGGTTCACCACCAGCAGGTTCGGCGCGCTCACCAGGCTGACGATCGGCGCGAAGTCCCGCGTGGCGTCATAAGGCAGGCTCTTCATCAGGCTCGGGTTCACGATCTGCGGGCCCGGCGTGCCGTAGAGGATCGTATAGCCATCCGGCCGCGCCTTGGCGACGACATCGGCGCCGAGCGTCGCCCCGGCGCCCGGCCGGTTCTCCACCACCACCGGCTGGCCGAGGATGGTCGTCAGCCGCTCCGCCAAAAGCCGCCCGAGCAGGTCGGAAGCGCCGCCTGGCGCGAAGGGGACGATCATCCGGATCGGCCTCGCCGGCCAGGCCTCGTCGGCACGCGCCTTGCCTGCCAAAAGGGCCGAAACGGCCAGCAAGCCGCCACGTCGCCGAAATGCCATAACCCCGTCTCCCTTTGCCCAGACACTCCGGGAGCCGGTGACCGCTGTCAAACATTGCCGCGCCGGGGCTGGACAAAACCAGCGGCGCGGCAATCTCATCTGCAATCCTGAATAACCGAACGAGGTCCCGATGCCCGACACCAACCTCAACGATCTCTCCCGCCTGAAATTCGGCATCGGCCAGCCGGTCCCCCGGCAGGAAGACCCGATCCTGCTGCAAGGCCGTGGCCGCTATACGGATGACATCGCGCTCGCTGGCGAATTGCATGCGGTGATGGTCCGCAGCCCCTACGCCCATGGCGTGATCCGCGGCATCGACACGACGGCGGCCAAGGCCATCCCCGGCGTGGTCGGCGTCTTCACCGCGGCCGATCTTGAAGGCCATGGCTACGGCCATCTGCGCTGCGCCGTTCCACTGAAGAACCGCGACGGCTCACCGATGCACAATATCGACCGCCCTTCGCTGGCCGCCGACCGCGTCCGCTTCGTCGGCGACCCGGTTGCCTTCGTCGTCGCCGAGAGCAAGTCGGCGGCGAAGGACGGCGCCGAGGCAGTCATCCTCGACATCGACAGCCTGCCCGCGGTCACCGAGGCCTCCGCCGCCGCCGCCGCCGGCGCGCCGCAGCTCTATGATCATATCCCGGGCAATGTCTGCCTCGATTTCCAGTTCGGCGACGCCGCCAAGGTGGCGGCTGCCTTCGCCGCCGCCGCGCATGTCACGAAGCTGTCGCTGCGGAACAACCGCGTCGTCGTCTGCGCGATGGAACCGCGCAGCGCCATCGGCGAATACGAAGCCGCGACCGGCCGCTATACGCTGCATGTCGGCAGCCAGGGTGTCTTCGGCCTCAAGGCGCAGATGGCCAAGGACATCCTGCAGGTCCCGCCCGGGCAGGTGCGCATCCTCACCGGCAATGTCGGCGGCAGCTTCGGCATGAAGGCCAGCGCCTATCCGGAATATCTCTGCGTCCTGCACGCCGCCAAGCTGCTTGGCCGACCGGTGAAATGGACCGATGAACGCACCGGCGCCTTCCAGTCCGACCAGCACGGCCGCGACCATGAGGTGCAGGCCGAAATGGCGCTCGACGCGGCGGGCAAGGTGCTGGCGGTTCGCCTGACCAGCTTCGCCAATATGGGCGCCTACCTGGCGACCGTCGCGCCGCTGATGGCCACCGGTAACTTCGTCAAGAACGTCCAGGCGAACTACGCCACGCCGCTGATCGAGGTGATCACCAAAAGCGTGCTGACCAACACCACCCCGGTCTCGGCCTATCGCGGCGCCGGCCGGCCGGAGGGCAACTACTTCATGGAACGCCTGTTCGAACAGGCGGCGACGGAGACCGGGCACAGCGCCATCGCACTGCGCCGGCTGAACCATATCGCACCCGATGCCTTCCCCTTCAGCGCGCCTTCAGGCTCGGTCTACGACAGCGGCGATTTCAGCGCGGTGATGGATGCCGCGCTGGCCGCCGCTGATTGGGACGGCTTTGCCGCCCGCCAGGCGGAAAGCGCCGGCCACGGCAAGCTGCGCGGCCGGGGCATCGGCAATTTCCTCGAATGCACCGCGCCGCCGATGAAGGAACAAGGCGAGATCCGCTTCGAGGCCGATGGCACCGTCACCATCATCACCGGCACCCTCGATTACGGCCAGGGCCATTGGACCCCCTTCGCCCAGGTGCTGCACCAGACGCTCGGCGTGCCGTTCGAGAGCATCCGGCTTGTCCAAGGTGATTCCGACCTGCTGGTAGCAGGCGGCGGCACCGGCGGCTCAAAATCCCTGATGGCCTCGGGCGCCGCCATCATCGAGGCAGCGGAGCTGGTGATCGACAAGGGCAGGGTTGCCGCGGCGCATATGCTGGAAGCGGGCATCGGCGATATCGAGTTCACCCGCGACGCCGCCGGCCTCGGCCGCTTCGAGATCGCGGGCACCGATCGCGGCATCGGCATCATGGACCTGGCGACGCGGCTGCGGACCGCCAACAACCCGCCGCCCGAGCTGCCGCGCACCCTCGATGTCCAGCATGTCTTCGGCGAGGCGCCGATGGCCTATCCCAATGGCTGCCATATCTGCGAGGTGGAGATCGATCCGGAAACCGGCACGGTCGAGGTGGTGCGCTATCTCTCGGTCAATGACTTTGGCGTGATCGTGAACCCGTTGCTGGTGCAGGGGCAGGCCCATGGCGGTATCGTTCAAGGCATCGGTCAGGCGCTTTACGAGCACGTGGCCTATTCCGAGGAGGGGCAGCTGCTGACCGCCAGCTACCAGGACTACGCCTTGCCACGCGCCAGCGATGTGCCGAGCTTCGGCTTCATCAGCCAGCCGGACGCGTGCAAGACCAATCCGCTCGGCGCCAAAGGCTGCGGTGAGGCCGGCTGCGCCGGCTCGCTGCCCGCGGTGATGAACGCGGTGGTGGACGCGCTTTCGGCGCATGGCATCGAGCATATCGACATGCCAGCGACGCCGGAGCGGATCTGGCTGGCGATCGAGACGGCCAAGACCGGCCGCACGATCCGCTGAAAGGGCAAGATGGGCGGGCTCACAGGACGTAGCGTATTGGTGGTGGAGGACGAGCCACTGCTCGCCATGCTGCTGGAGGAACAGCTCGCGGAGGCCGGGGCGCGGGTGATCGGCCCCTCGACGACGCCGGCCGAGGCGCTCGCCTGCCTCGCCCGGGAACAGCCCGATGCCGCGGTGCTGGACCGGAACCTCGCCGGAGAGGACTCGCTGCCGGTGGCGTCCGAGCTGATCCGGCGCGGCATCCCCTTCATGGTGACGACCGGCTACGGCACCGCCGGGTTGCCCGCCGAACTCGCCGCCGCCGCGATCCTCGGCAAGCCCTATGAACCGGCGGCGCTGATCGCCGGACTCGAGCGCCTGCTGGGCTGAGAACGGGCGTGATACCAACGGTCGAAGGATTTGGCCGTTGGTATTAGAGCGCGATGCGTTGCGGCGGAATCGCCGAAGGCGCTGAATCCCGCGCCCAAATAAACGGCAGAGCAGGGTGCGGGAGCGAATGCGAACGCAGCATGCTCTAAGC
>CAITYE010000228.1 GCA_903896535.1 uncultured Paracraurococcus sp. | reverse complement strand
TCAGGGCGCTCCCTCCCCAGGGGGGCGCCCGCCGCTCCTTGAAACCGTACATCCGCCCCTCATCCCCGCCGCCACAGCGCGCGCGGCCGGGCCCGCCTCAACGCCTCAATTCCTCAAGATTAGGCGGGATTTTTTGTGGTCTTCCAGCAGCTTGCCAGCCTGGCGCCCGGGTCTTGAGGCGCCTTGAGGCGCCTCAAACCCAACACGACACCTTCCAGCGCCCGAGACGCATAAAACATAATAAAAAAACCGCACCCCGGCCCAGGGCCGGGCATTTGTCCGAAAAGCGAATTCAACAGCTTAGAGCGCGATGCGTTGAGGCGGAATCGCCGAAGGCGCTGAATCGCGCGATCCAACACATGCTAGAGCAGGGTGCGTGAACGCATGTGAACGCAGCATGCTCTAGAGGCTGGCTGCGGCCCGCGCCGCCGCCCCCGATCGCCGGGCCGCCCGCTATTCCACCGTGGCACCGGATAGCCGGACCAGCTCCGCCGTGCGGGCGATTTCGGCCAGCTGGAAGCTGGCGAATTCCTCCGCCGTGCTGCCCACCGCCTCATACCCCAGCTCGGCCACCCGGGCCTGCATCGCCGGCAGTTTCATCACTTTCTGGATTTCGTCGGATAGCCGCGCCACCGCCGCCGGCGGCGTCCCCGCCGGGGCCAGCACCCCCAGCCAGCTGCGGAACTGAAAGCCCGTCACCGTCTCGGCGATCGCCGGCACCTCCGGCATCAGTGCGCTGCGCCCAGGGCTGCTGACCCCCAGCGGCCGCAGCGTCCCGCCCGTGATCTGCTGAATCGCCTCGATGATCGGGGAAAAGACGATATCCAGCCGGCCAGACACCAGGTCCGCATTGGCCGGCGCGCCGCCCCGGTAATGCACCAGGGTCAGCTCCACCCCCGCCTCGTGCATGAACTGCGCGGCGCAGAAATGCTGCGAGCTGCCAGACCCGCCGGTGCCGCAATTCAGCCCGCCCGGCTTGGCCTTGGCCAGGGCGATCAGCTCCGCCATGGTCTTCGCCGGCAAATCCGGCCGCACCACGGCAACGCTGGTCGAATAGACCATCAGCGACACCGGCGCGAAATCCCGCGCCACGTGGAAGGGCAGGGTCTTATAAAGGCTCTGGTTCACCGCATGGGTGCCCATGGACGCCATGACCACGGTGTAGCCATCGGGTGCCGCGCGGGCGACCGCTTCGGTCGCCACATTGCCACCCGCCCCGGTGCGGTTTTCGACCACCACCTGCTGGCCCAGCCCTGGGCTGATCGCCTGCGCCAGGATGCGCGCGGCGGTATCGGTGCTGCCGCCGGCGGCGAAGCCCACCAGCATGCGAATGGGCTTGTCCGGCTGCCACCCCTGCGCCCGTGCCGCCCCCGGCAGCAGGGCCAACCCTGCCAGAACCTCGCGTCGCCGCATTCCTGTCCTCCCCGTGAGCAGGCTGCGTTGAGGGGGATCACAAGGTGATCCCCCTCAACGAACTTAACCTACTCTGATTATTGTGTTTTCTAGAAAAAGGCACCCGTTCAGGTGAGTCGACCTGAATGGAGATTGCTCTAGGGTCTGCACCCGTTGGCCCCAGCCTGGACGAAAACCGCCCGCCGCGTCACGCTCCGATTGAACAGGCCAGACTCGCCAGACAATTCACCAGGGAAGGAGATCGCCGCATGGCGGACGCCGCCGCATTCACCGCGCGCCTGAAGGCCGAGGGCTTCCAGGAAATCCTCGAACGCGACACCCCGGCGGCCCCCACCTCGGCCACCCATGACCACCCCTTCGATGCCCGGGTGATGGTGCTGGCCGGGCAGTTCGAACTGGGCCGCGACGGCGTCCACCGCGCCTATGGCCCGGGCGAATGGTTCGACGTGCCGCGCGGCACCCCGCACCAGGAAGGCGCCGGGCCGGATGGCGCCAAGCTGCTGGTCGGCCGGCGCCACCCGTGACCGAAGCCGCTGCCCTGATCGCCGCCGCCCGGGCGCTGGACGCCGATGGCTTCATGCCCAGCAAGTCGGGCAACCTGTCGGTCCGCACCGAACGCGGCTTCCTCATCACCCCCTCCGGCCTGCCCTATGCCGCGACGACTGAGGCCGATCTGGTCGAGGTCGGCGGCAATGGCGCGGTGGTCGCTGGCCATCGCCGCCCTTCCTCAGAATGGCAGTTGCACGCCGCGATTTATGCCGCGCGGCCGGACGCCAAGGCCATTGTGCATACCCACAGCCCGCGGGCGACGGCGCTGTCCTGCGCGCGGGTGGAGATTCCGCCGCTGCACTACATGATCGCGCTGGCCGGCGGCAGCCGCATCCCCTGCGCCACCTATGCCACCTTCGGCACCGCCGCGCTGGCCGAAGCCTGCGTTGCCGCGTTGGCCGGGCTGAAGGCCACGCTGCTGGCCAATCATGGTGTGGTGACCTGCGCTGGCTCGCTTGCCGGCGCCGTGACCCTGGCACGGGAAGTGGAGAATTTGGCCGGAGAATATCTGGCCTTGCGCGCCGCCGGACTGGCCCCGGTCCTGCTGACCGAGGCCGAGATGGCCGAGGTGCATGCCGGCTTTGGGAATTACGGCCGCAAAGCCTGACCCCGCGCGCCGGAGAAGCGTGGCGAAGCCGCGCGGCGGCTGCTAGCGTCAGCGCATGTATGCGAAGGTTTCCTCACGGCGCATCGCGCTGCTTGCCGCGACCCTGTTATCGGCCTGCGCCGCTGCGGGGGCGCCCGGGGAAGGCAGCCGCCGCGCCCGTGTGGAAGCGCCGACCGGCGCTTTCGGCGCCTATCTGGCCGGGCGCTTCGCCGCGTCAGAAACCGACACGGCGATTGCCGCCGACAACCTGCTGACGGCGCTGCGGGCCGACCCGGACCAGCCGGAGGTGGTAAACCAGGCTTTCATGGCCAGCCTCCTCGACGGCCGATCGGAAGCACAGCGCCTGGCCCGCCGGCTGCCGGAAAACCCTGCGGCAGTGATGCTGCTGGCCGGCAGCGATGTGCAGGCCGGCCGCTGGGACCGCGCTGAACAGCGGGTCCGGCAAGTCTCCCGCACCGGCCCGATGCAGCTGCTGCAGCCGGTCATGCTGGCCTGGATTCACCAGGGCAAGGGCCAGGTCGAACAGGCGATGGCGGCGCTGCGGCCGCTGGCGGAAGGCGAGCGTCTGCGCGCCCTTTACGCCCTGCACGCGGCGCTGATCGCCGATGTCAGCAACCGTCCACGGGAAGCCGAGCGCTTCGCCCGCATGGCGGTGGCAGATCAGGCCAATCCGCCCTGGCGGCTGACGGTGCTGGCCGCTGGCGTGCTGAACCGCGCCGGCCGGCAGCAGGAGGCGAATAAGCTGCTCGATGCGGTGATCGAAGGTGGCGAGGATTCGGCGCTGGCGATCACGCCGGAGAATCGGCGCATCCTGCTTGGCAACCGCAGCGTCTCCTCCCCGGCCGAGGGCATTGCGGAGGCCTATACGGCGCTGGCCGCCGCCATGCGGGCCCAAGGCCAGAACGACTTCGCCCTCGTCCTCGCCCAGCTGGCGCTGCGGCTGCGCCCGGGTTCGGGGGCCGCGCTGGTGCTGACCAGCGACATCCTCGCCGACCAGAAGCATGATGAGCAGGCGCTCGCCGTGCTCGGGCAGTTGCCGGCGGATGACCCGCTGGCGCCGGTGATCGGGCTGCGCCGCGCCGGCCTTTTGAGCGAGATGGACCGCACGGATGATGCGATCACTGCGCTGAAGCAGGTGGCGGCCGGCAATCTCGGCATGCCGCAGCCGCTGATGCGGCTGGGCGATCTGCTACGCCAACGGAACCGCTTCGCCGAGGCAGCGCAAGCCTACGATCAGGCGATCGCCCGCATCGGGCAGCCGAGGCCCCGGGATTGGTCGCTGTTCTACGCCCGCGGGATCGCCCGCGAACGGGCCGGCGACTGGCCAAGGGCCGAAACCGACTTGCTCTTCGCCCTGCAGCTCGCGCCCGAGCAACCCTATGTGCTGAACTACCTTGGCTATAGCTGGGCCGACCAAGGCAAGAATCTGGACCGCGCCAAGGCGATGCTGGTGCGCGCGACGGAGCTGCGACCGCAGGATGGCAACATCGCCGACAGCCTCGGATGGGTGCTGTTCAGGCTGGGTGATCAGCGCGGCGCGGTGCATTGGCTGGAACGCGCGGTGGAGCTGGAGCCGCGCAACAGCGTCATCAACGACCATCTGGGCGATGCCTATTGGGCCATCGGCCGGCAGCGGGAGGCGCAGTTTCAGTGGCGCCGCGCCGCTGCGCTGGAGCCTGAGCCGGCCGACCTTGTGAAGATCGAGGCCAAGCTGCGCGATGGCCTGCCGGGCTTCCCGGCCAGCACCGCGCTGCGATGAGCCGCACCGAAGCGGCACCGGCCAAGGTCAATCTCTACCTGCACGTCACCGGCCGGCGGGCGGATGGCTATCACCTGCTGGACAGCCTCGCCGTCTTCGGGCCGATCGGCGACAGCTTGGAGGTGAGGCCGGCCGATACGCTCAGCCTCATCGTCGATGGTCCCTTCGGCGATGCGCTCGCCGCCGAGCACGACAACCTCGTGCTGCGCGCCGCCCGGGCCCTGGCCACCGCGGCGGGGATCGAAGCACGCGCGGCGCTGCGTCTGACCAAGCGGCTGCCGGTCGCCTCCGGCATCGGTGGCGGGTCGGCCGATGCGGCGGCGGCGCTGCGGGCGCTGGATGGGCTCTGGGCGACCCAGTTCGGCACTGAGGGGCTGGCCGCCATCAGCGCCAGGCTGGGCGCGGATATCCCGGTCTGCCTTGCCGCGCGGCCGGCGCAGATGCAGGGCGTGGGCGAGGTCCTGCTCGCCGCGCCGCTCCTGCCGCCCTGCGGGTTGCTCCTGGTCAACCCCGGCATCGCGCTGGCGACGCCCGCGGTGTTCAAGGCGCGCAGCGGCGACTTCACGCCGCCGGCGGTGCTGCCCGGGGCCTGGGCCGATGCAGCGGCGATGGCAGCGGATCTTCGGGGGCTACGCAACGACCTGGAGCCCCCGGCGATCGCGCTCTGCCCGCCGGTCGCGGAGGTGCTGGCGGCGATCGCCGCGCAGCCGCGCTGCCTGTTGGCGCGGATGAGCGGGTCCGGTGCGACCTGCTTCGGGCTGTTTCCCGATGCAGCGGCGGCTGAAGCGGCCGCGGCCTCTCTGCCCGCCCGCTGGTGGTGCGCCGCCGGGGGGCTTGCCGGCACGGCCCGCTGAAGCCTATTCAGCGATGGCCGGCTGGGGCGTCGCCAAGCGGTAAGGCAGCGGTTTTTGGTACCGCCATTCCCAGGTTCGAATCCTGGCGCCCCAACCACGCCCCGCCTGCCTCTCACGCCTCGCCGTAGTGGATTCGCCGATAGGGGCGGGACACCACGGTATCATCCGTGTGCACATCCCACAGCCCCGCGCTGTTCGCTGCCTGGTGTTCGGCAAAGAGGCCCGACATGCGACCGGGCGAGGTCACGCTGGTGCCGCGCACGCCAAACCCGTTGGCGACGCCGGCCAGATCACCGCGGCCGTGGATCACCGTCTCCGGGCTCATGCCATGGGCGCGGAATTTGTGGATCTCGGCGCCGTAGCCACCATCGTTGATGATTGCCATCAGCAGCCGGATGCCCTGGCGGCGGATCGTCTCCAGTTCCTGGATGTGCATCAGCAGGCTGCCATCGCCTTCGATCAGCAGCACCTTGCCGTCGCCGCGCGCCGCCGCCACGCCGATCGCCGCCGGCAGGCCATTGCCGATGGCCCCGAAATCGGAGACGACGTGATAACGCTCGGCCGGCCGGCCTTTCAAATGGGTCATCGCGATCCCGAAGTAGTGGCCGCCGCCGATCACCAGGTCCCAGTCCTTTGGTACGATGGCGTCCAACTCCTCCATCGCGCGGCGGGGATCGACGGTGCCGGGGGCGATGGAAAACTCCTTGCGGTCCGGCACATCGGCGGCGATGGCGGCAGCGATGGCGGCGCTGCGATAGCCATCCTTCCGCACGCCACGCGCCTTGAGCGCGGTGGTCACCGAGTCCGCCCCGGCGCGGGCATCCGCGCGCAGGTGGAGATCCGCCGTGCGCAGCCCCTGCCAAAGCCCGCGCGGGGCGATGTCGATTTGCACCGTGCGGGCGCCGGGATAGAGGTAGCCGCTCTCGGTCGTGTAAGCGCCGAGGCCGACACCGAGGCCAATGACAAGATCGCTCTCAGCGAACAGCTCCCGCGCGTAATCCGAGGAGTAGGCGCCGGCAATGTCGAGCGCGAAGGGGTTACCGGTGAAAAGCCCCTTGGCCTGCAGCGAGGTCGCGAGCAGCGCACCGCTCTGTTCGGCCAGCGCCTCAATCGCCGCGCGGGCGTCTGATAGCTTGGCGCCGCGCCCGGCGATCAGCATCGGGCGCTCCGCCTCGGCGATCATGTCGACCAACTTATCGACCAACGTCGGGTCCGGCAGCGGCCGCTGGAAAACCGGCAATACCTCCTTCGAGGGGATGTAATCCGCCATGAAGGGGAAGGGCTGCTTCTGCAGGTCCATAGGCACCGAGAGCACCACCGGCCGGCTTTCCAGCTGGGCGATCTGGAAGGCTTCCCGCACATTGTCGAGCGCGCGGTCCATGGAGCGGATCGGGATGAAATGCGCGCCGGTGCCGAGCGCGAGCGGCGCCATGTCGATCTGCTGGATGTAGTAGGCGGAGCTGATCGGGCTGTCGCCGGCGAAGACGACGAGCGGGACGGAGGCCCGCGCGGCGATGGCCAGCGCCGTCATGATCTGCGTGAAGCCCGGCCCGCAGGTGGTGGAGGCGACGCCCACCTTGCCGGTGGCGCGCGCATAGCCATCGGCCATCGCGACCGCGCAATGTTCGTGCCGGGCGTGGATGACCTGCATCCCTGGCAGGCGCGTCATCGCCTCCGACCAGTACATGTTGGCATCGCCCATCAGGGTGAACAGCACCTCAGTACCCTCGGCCTGGAAGGCCTGGGCGAGCATGTCGGAGAGTTTCATTGCGGACATCGGGGTTTCCTCATTGCTTTGCTTATTTGCGGAACAGGCTGCCCAGCCAGGACAAGAAAGCGCGCCAGAGCAGGCCGAAGCCACCGAGTTCGGCCGCGGCCGGTGGCGGTAGGGGCGGCGGTGGGGGCGGCGGTGCGGTGGCGGCTGGGCTGGCGGCGGGGCTGGCGGCGGCGACGCTGGCGGGCGGCGCGATGGCCGGGGCCGGCGCGGCCACCTGCCGGTCTGCCACCAGCTTCGCCATGTTCGCCGAGAACTCCGCGAGCAGCGCGCGGGCCAGATGCACGCCGCCGGCATTGGCGAAAGTCTCGAGCGGGCCGGTGACAGTGAAGCTGCCGGCGACCTTCAGCAGCGTCTCGGCACCCGCCTCACTGGCGATGACCGTCGCCTGCGACAGGGCGCGGGAGGCGCCGCGCTGGTCGATGCCGCGCCCTTCGATGCTGCATCGATGCGCGTCATGGTCGTAGTCGAGCTTTGCCTCGCCACGGAAGACTGCGGCGGTTGGGCCGAACTTCACCCGGATGGCGCCGCGCCACAGCCCATCGCCTTGTTCCGGTGCCAGTTGCGCGCCGGGGATGCAGCCAGCGACCAGAGCGGGATCGGCCAACAGGGGCCAGACCTCCGCCAGCGGGGCGGGGATACGGGTTTCCTCGGTGATATCCATGCGGGGTCCAGTGCCGGCGAAGGCCGCTAGCCTGCCAGAGCCGCCGGCGCGCGCAAGCCGTCCCTGGCCAGTGTCGCCACGGCACGCCAAACTGTGCGTGCGTAAGGAGAGGAAGATGATGCCGCGTCGTCGCCCGCTGGGCGGGCTACTGCTGACGCTCGCGCTGCCGCGGCTGGCCCGCGCGCAGGGCTTTCCTGATCGGCCGCTACGCTTCATCGTGCCCTTCGCACCTGGCGGCAGCACCGATGTCACGGGACGGGTACTGGCCGAGGCCGTGGGCAGCACGCTCGGCCAGACGGTCGTGGTGGAAAACCGCACCGGTGCCGGGCTCGTCGTCGGCACTGAGGTCGCGGCGCGGGCCGAGCCGGATGGGCAGACCGTGCTCGTCACCTCCAACTCCCACGCCATCGTCCCCTCGCTGGTGGCCAAGCTGCCCTATGACCCGGTGACCGATTTCGCTGGCGTCTTTATCCCCGGCGCGCTGCCGCAGACGGTGGTGATCAACCCGAAGCTGCCGGCGCGGACGCTCGGCGAATTCATCGCCCTGCTGAAGGCCGAGCCCGGGCGCTACGCCTATGCCTCGGGCGGCATCGGCAGCGCGATCCATCTGGGCTCACTGAACTTCCTCGCCGCCGCGGGGGTGGAGATGCTGCACGTGCCCTATCGCGGCGGCGGCCCGGCGATGATGTCAGTGATTACCGGGGAGACGGCGATGATGATCGACCCCGTCGCCTCCTCCGCCCCGCATATCCGCGCCGGCACGGTGCGCGCCCTGGCGCTGGGCGCGGCCAATCGCAGCGCCATTCTGCCAGAAGTGCCGACCGCGGCCGAGGCGGGGCTGCCCGCCTTCCGCGCGGAGGCCTGGATCGCCCTGCTGGTCCCGGCCCGCACCCCGTCCGAACGGATCGCCAGGCTGAACGCGCTGTGCACCGAAGCGGCCCAGCAGGGCGCGGCGAAGCTGGCCGCGATCGGCCTGCAGCCGATGCCGGATGTGGCAACGCCGGCCCAGGTGACCGCATTCGTGCGCGCCGACATCGCCCGGCTGGGGCCGCTGCTGCAGGCTGCGGGCATCCGCCCGGAATAGCCGGGCTCAGCTATCTGGTGTGATCCCGGCCTCGGCGACCAGGCGGCCGAACTTGGCGGATTCCTGGGCGACGTAGTCGCGCGCTTCGGTCAGGTTCATGGTCTGCGGCAGCAGCCCCTGCTCGATGAGCTTCTCGCGCACCGGGCCTGCCGCCTGCAGTGCGACCAGCGCTGCGTTCAGCCGCTGCAGGATAGGATCGGGGGTCGCGGCATGGGCGAAGACGCCGAAGTAATTCACCAGCTCATAGGAGGCGAGGCCCGGCACCTCGCTGACTGAGGGAATGTCGGGCATTTGCGGCATCCGCTCCTTGGAGGTGACGGCGAGGACGCGGATGCGCCCCTCGCGGATCAGCGTGAGGCCGGAGGCGAGGCTGTTATAGCCGAACTGCACCCGCCCCGTGGCGGTATCGAGCAGCGCCGGGGCCGAGCCGCGATAGGGCACGTGCACGGTATCGATCCGGGCGATGCGGTTCAGCAGCTCCCCGCAAAGATGCTGCGCATTGCCGGTGCCCGAGGAGGAATAGCTGAGCTTGCCGGGATTGGCGCGAGCATAGTCGACCAGCCCGGCCATGTCCCTGAAGGGCGCTTCCGGCCAGGCCATGACGACCACCGGCACCTTGCCGACGAGCGAGACCGGCCGC
>CAITYE010000227.1 GCA_903896535.1 uncultured Paracraurococcus sp. | reverse complement strand
CCACCCGCCGATCGAGGAGGTGAACTGGCTGGCCGAGGTGGGCCGCCGCGCCGGCACGCCGCGCCGCGCGTTGGTGGAGGTGAACAGCCTGACGGGGATGCTGCTGGCGGTGAAAAGCGGCCTCGGCATCGCCGCCATCCCAGATTACATGGGGCGGGAGCTGGACGGGCTGATCGCCGTGCTGCCGGAGCTGAAGCAGCCGCGCCTGGATGCCTATTTCGTCTATCCTGAGGAGATGCGTCATTCCAAGCGCGTCTCCGTCTTCCGGGATTTTCTGGTGGCAGAGCTGAACGGGCTGGGCTGAGGCGGCGGGGCGGCCTGTTCGGTCGCTTGACCGAGGCTTTTGCGATGGCTCAGGCCGCATTATGCGCCCAGCGCATGTCTGCCGCCGGGAAATGCCTCAGCAACAGGCAGATGAGCGGCGTATGAAGACGGTGCTTCGGTGCTGAGCATCGGAACAGGGTCACTCGGGGCACCCCCCCGAACCCCTCGTCGCTGAGACGTGAAGCCTCCCTGTAGACTTGCCCCGGCCCGCAAGGACCGGGGCTTTTTTTTGTTTCTGTGAGTCAGCGCCAGATATGAAAGAACCCCGCCGAAGCGGGGTTCAGTGGGCGGATGATCCGCGGGATGCCCAAGCCTACCCCGGCGCCGTTTCGTGCCGGTGGCGGCAGTGCGGCCGCTTCTGCTGGAGACGGATGCCACGGCCGGTTAGACACCCGGCATGCCGGACCACCCTTCCCTCCTTGTTTATGGCGTCGCGGCCCTGGTGCTGGCGATCACGCCCGGGCCGGGCATCTTCTATGTCGCCGCCCGGTCGCTGGCGGGCGGACGGGCGGAGGGCATCGCCTCCAGCATCGGGACCGGGTTGGGGGGCCTGGTCCAGGTGCTCGCCGGGGCGCTTGGCGTCTCAGCCCTGGTGCTGGCCAGCGCGGACCTGTTCACCGCCGCCAAGCTGTTGGGCGCGGCCTATCTGGTATGGCTGGGCCTGCGCACACTCCAATCGGCCCGAAGCGCGGCCCTGGCCGCCGCCTCGGGCGCCGCCGCGCCGCCGCCGCTGGGCGCCTGGCGGGCGCTCTGCGAAGGCGTGCTGGTGGAGGCCCTGAACCCCAAGACCGCCGGCTTCTTCCTGGCCTTCATCCCGCAATTCGTGGACCCGGGCGCGGGCGGGGTCGCCTTGCAATTCGTGCTGCTCGGCTGCGTGTCCGTGGCGCTGAACACCCTGGTCGATATCGTCGTCGCGCTGGCCGCCGGCCAGGTGCGCGAAAGGGTGATGGCGCGGCCAGGGGTGATCCGCCGCCTGCGGGAAGCCTCCGGCGCGGCGATGATCGCGCTTGGGGCCGGTCTCGCGCTGACGCGGCGCCCGGTGGGGTAAGCCCCGCAGCGTAGCGCGCTGCCCCCCGGTAATGGCTCCGCGCGGGCTTGGATATCCGCGTCCGGCCAAGCCGCGGGCTTTGAGGAGAAAGCTTGATTTGTTTTACAATAATATTGATCATCACGGTCTATTGGAATTTTGACTCCTTTGGTTTTATCCTGAAACCCAATCGATCCTGATCGCCAAGGGGAATGCTGCATTGCTCAACGAAATTGTGGCCCAGGGAGGCGCGCAGGGTCTCACCATAGCCGCCGCAATAAAACGCTATGTTAGGGAAGGCTCCTTTGATGAGGTTGAGGTTGCGGCAGCTTACGTCACCAAACACGGCGTCGATGCTCTTTTCCGAATTTTAGGTGGTGAGCCGCCTCGATCACGATGGGTTGTAGGCTTGGATGACGCCGTAACGCAGCCGGAAGCCATTGATAAGTTGAGTAAATTAAACAACTCTGAAGTCCGATTGGCAAAATTGTCGCCGAGGTATCGCTTTCATCCGAAGGTATTTCGATTTCACCGCAAAAAAAATGACGAATCAGTGTTAGTTGTTGGCTCAGGTAATTTGACCGAGCAGGGTCTTTCGAAAAATGCGGAGTGTGCAGTCTTAATGCGTTCAGAAAACCATGAAGATGTTTGCAAAATGAAGGAAACTTTTGAAAATTTATGGTCTATCGGACGAACTGCTTCTAATAAAGAAATTTTACAATACAGAGATATCTACAATTTAGCGAAAATTCACCGTGCTGCGATTGAAAAAAAGGAGTATGCGCCGAAAGATCGTTCAATAGAAGAAAACCTTGATGAAATTTTCTCTGAAAAAACAACGTCTGAGTCAGTAATTGCTTTGGCAGTAACAAAATTAGCCGCATCAGAGCCGGACGGAGTATGCACTTTAGATTTAGCGAGAAAAGTTATTCCAATGATGATTCCATTAACTTCTTCGGATATGAAGCCCTATCAGCGGCAGAGCGACGCAAGATGGGTTCAAAAGCTTCGTAATATTCAAAGTAATTCGAATCGACCCGGCCCAAAAAGCACTAACTTCATAGCTCTTGGGTATCTTACTGGTGTCGGCCAAGGCTACAAAATAACCGATTCTGGCAGAGCGATGCTATATACAATCGAGTCATCGTCGGGCTAACTATTTTGTTAGAGTAAGTTCATATATTTTTGATTTTTAATGATATTTCTTTCTGACGCCCTAGGATTGACTACAAACAAATATTCGACATTTTTCACGTGACTAATTTTTCCTACTTTTTCTCCAAGTAGATTATAAATTCCGATTTTCGCGCCGACATATCTATTGTGCTGAATTTCAATTACCTCCAATTCACCCCTTCCCCTCAATAGGGTTTCCATCTGCTCGCGCGAAATATACGCTTCATTATTGAATGAAATTACCATCGGCGTTCCGTTTAAGTTATCAAAAACTTTTTTCATCGCCTCGAATATAGATTTTTTCCCATTGAATGCGCTTTTACGCGTTCTGCAATCTTCTCTCTTACACGCAATTCCATAAAAATGTGGCTTGTCCCAAAGAACTAAGCTTTCCCAAATGTGATAGTTCCCGAGATACGAATGTTGGTTATAGGGGGGATCAATATAAACAACATCAGCTTTAATGTCCGCTGATACCTCTTCGGCATCAGCTCTAGTCGCCTTACAAGCTCCTCCAGGCACGCCAGGAAGAATTGCTGGCATACGTAGCTCAATATCATTATAAGCTCGGGGAGCCCACTCCTTCAAATAAGCCATCTGTACACCAGCCGTAGAGTCAACTCTATCGGCAGCTTCCATAAGTGATACAAGAACAATCGCTTTCAATTCTGGCTCGAGATCTAGTTCCTCGATTCGATCCCTCATCGCATCTATACGTTCGCCATTTTTTGGCTGGAAATATCGTGATTGCTTGCAAAAAGTCTCAGTAAAGTATCCTGCTCTTCCGGGTATTTTAGAAATCTCATGAATTATTTTTCTCGCTAATGACTCCCATTTTTCACGATCCGCCTGAACGTAACAAGTAGCAAGAACATGGGCATATGAATTCTGATCGTTTGACCAAACTCTATGGCCCATGTCTTTCAAAGCATGTCCAACTCGAGAAGTACCTGAAAATAGATCGACTGCGAGACCCCCTGGAGGGAGCAGCGATTCTATAACGTTGGTGATGTGACGCAGCAAAGCACGCTTA
Source organism: uncultured Paracraurococcus sp. (assembly GCA_903896535.1). Lineage (GTDB taxonomy): Bacteria > Pseudomonadota > Alphaproteobacteria > Acetobacterales > Acetobacteraceae > CAITYE01. The sequence continues at coordinate 9,155 of CAITYE010000227.1, read as the reverse complement.
GAACCGATATACTTAATCAACGGAAAACTCCTCTCGAGTCTCACGCAGTTAGCCGTGGATCATTCCCTAACTTGGTTCAGGAGACCAGGGAAACCTAGAAGAGCTGAGCGATCATCCCTTCAGCCCAAAGCGAGCCATACCAAGGCATGATCTGACCAGTTTGATAGCCGATGCACTTGATATTGTCTCTATATTCCTATATAGATACAGCACCAATGAGATACAGAGTCCATGCCACGCCCCCTGCCCTCTTCAATTCTCAGCGGAGACCGCCTCGGTAAGGCCCTCGGCCTGGGTTTCGCTCTCCGGTCCCGCCTCGGCCTCCGCCACCGGCGCCGGCACAGCCCGGAAAATCGGCCCCGGCTCGGTCACCAGCTCCTCCCGCCGCGGCAGGTCGCCCAGCGCCTTCAGGCCGAATTGCTCCAGGAAGCGCGGCGTGGTCACCCACAGGCTGGGCCGGCCCGGCACTTCCCGCCGGCCGCGCGTCACCACCAGCCCCAGCTCCAGCAGCGCCTCCAGCGTCGTCTGCGCCAGGGAGGTGCCGCGAATCTCCTCGATCTCGCCCCGCGTCACCGGCTGGTGATAGGCGATGATCGCCAGCGTCTCCATCGCCACCCGGGGCAGCCGGCGCGGCACTTCCACCACCCGGGTGATGGCCGGCGCCAGATCGGGCGCGGTACGGAAGGCGTAGCCGCCGGCCACCTCGGCCAAGTGCACGGGGCGGTCGGCGCATTGCGCGACCAGCGTCTCCACCACCGCCCGCGGCTCCACGCCTGGCGGCAGCGCCTGGGCCAGCCGGCCGAGCGTGACCGGCCGCTCAGCCGCGAAGATCAGCGCCTCGGCGATGCGAATCGCCTGGGCGAAGACGGCCGGATCGGGCGGCGCGGGCAGCTCCAGCCCAGGGGGCGGCAGCGGCGCCTCGGCCATCGCCGCGCCCAGGGCCGGGGATTTGTCCGAAACCGACGAAAGCTGGGTTTCAGCAGCGTTTTCGGGCGGTTCGGCCGGGCGGTCAGCCATCGCCGCGCCCAGGGCTGGGGATTTGTCCGAAACCGACGAAAGCTGGGTTCCAGGCCCGTTTGCGACGGTTTCGGCCGGTGCCGCCGCGTCCTCAGGCTGCCCTTGCATCCGCCCCTCGCTCCGCCTCAGCGCCCGGCGCCGCCGCCAGGGCGCGGACCAGGATCGGCCCGAAGCTCGTCTCCTGCCGCAGCTCGATCCCGCCGCCGCGCGCCGTCTCCAGCGCCGCGAGCAGCGTGCTGGCCAGGGCCGCCCGGCGCTCCACCGGGTCGGCCAGCCCCTCCGGCAGGAAACCCTGCAACAGGGTCCAGTCGGGCAGCGCGCCCAGCATGCCGGAGAGCCGCGCCAGCGCCTCCTGCACCGACCACAGGCGGCGCAGCTTCGGCTGGTAGGGCCGGCGGGCCAGCGCCTTGCGGCGGATCGCCACATAGGCTTGCAGCAGCGCCGGCAGGTCGGCGGTCAGGCCAGAGCGATCCTCGATGCGCAGTTGCTCGGCCGCGCCCCGGCCGAAGACCTCCCGGCCCAACTGCGCCCGCGCACCCAGCCAGGCGGCGGCAAGGCGCATGCGCTCCAGCTCCGCCAGCCGGTCGGTCAACAGCGCGGCCAGCGCCTCCGGGTCCTCCGCCGGGCCGGCTTCGTCGGGCACCAGCAGGCGGGATTTCAGCCAGGCGAGCCAGGCAGCCATGACCAGCCAATCCGCCGCGAGTTCCAGCCGGACGGCGCGGGCCTGGTCCAGCACCGCCAGGAACTGGTCCACCAGGGCGACGATGGAAATCTTCGCCAGATCCACCTTCTGCCCGCGCGCCAGTTCCAGCAGCAGGTCGAGCGGGCCTTCGAAACCCTCCAGCTGCAGGTGCAGGGTCGGCGTGCGCGCGGGCTCGGTGGTCGCGATCATCATGGCATGGCCCCATTGCCGGTGGCCCAGATGACGAAGCGGATCGCCTTGCCCAGCACGGATTGCAGCAGCCAACCGACCGGGTCGATCCCATGGGTCAGCCGCGGCAGGACGAAGACCAGCAGCATCACCAGCAGGATGCCCCAGCGTTCCAGCCGCATATACATATCAGCTGCCCGCGCGGGCAGCAGGGCATTGACCACGCGGCCACCGTCGAGGGGGGGGATGGGCAGCAGGTTGAACAGGCCAAGCACCAGATTGGACAGAATGAAGAGCCAGATGAAGCGATACAGCACCACCGCCGAGTCGGGCGAGAGCGGCCAGATCAGGGCGCTGACCAGGTGCACCGAAAGGCCCGCCAGCAGCGCCAGGGCGAAGTTCATCGCCGGCCCCGCCAGCGCCACCCAGGCCATGCCGGAGCGCGGGTTGCGCATCGCCAGCGGGTCCACCGGCACCGGCTTGGCCCAGCCGAACAGGAACTCCACCCGCCCGATCGTCAGCACCTGCACGATCAGCAGCAGCCCCGGGACGATCAGCGTCCCCATATCATCGACATGCCGCCAGGGATTGAGGCTGAGCCGCCCCTGGTCGCGCGCCGTCGTATCGCCCATGGCAAGGGCGGCATAGCCGTGCGCCGCTTCGTGCAACGTAATGGCCACCACCGCGGCCAGGATCGCCGCGAGAACCTCCGGCAGCCAATGCGCGCCTTGGATCATCCCCGCCTCAGGCCGCCAAGGCCAGCGCGGCGTCCCGCGCCGCGCGCAGCGCCAGGGTATCGAGCGGCCGTCGCGCCCGCGCGACCGCTGCCCGGGCAGCCTCCAGCCGCGCCTCGGCCAGCGGCGAGAGCACAGGACACTCGGCCAGCACCGCCGCCGTGTCAGCGAGCACACCATTGCAATGGAGCACGAGGTCGCAGCCCGCCGCCAGCGCCTGGCGCGTCAGCGCGGCCGGGTCGCCGGCCAGGGCGCGCATGCAGACATCATCGCTCACCAGCACGCCATCGAAGCCGATGGCCCGGCGGATCACCGTCTCGATCACCAGGGGCGACAGGGTGGCGGGCAGCTGCGCATCGATCGCGGTATAGAGGATATGGGCCGTCATCGCCCAGGCGCCGGTGCGGGCCAGCGCCGCGAAGGGCGCGCAATCCAGCGCAAGGTCGTCGCGCCCCACCGTCACCCGCGGCAATTCGAGATGGCTGTCGGCCAGCGCCCGGCCATGCCCGGGGATATGTTTCATGATCGGGACGCAGCCGGCTTCCTGGAGCCCCTCGATCCACGCGCGGCCGAGGCGCACCACCTCCCGCGGCTCGGCGCCGGAGGCGCGATCGCCGACGATATCATGCGCGCCCGGAATGCGGAGATCGAGCACCGGGGCGCAGACCACATCGAAGCCCGCCTCGGCGCAGATGAGGCCGAGCAGCGCGGCATTGGCGCGGCAAGCCTCGGCGGGCAGCCCCTCGAAGCGGGCGGGGCTGGGGAAATCCGGCCAATGCGGCGGTCGCAGCCGGGCCACCCGGCCGCCTTCCTGGTCCACCAGGATCGGTGCCTCGGCGCCGAGTTCCGTGCGGAGATCAGCGATCAGCGCGCTGAGCTGGCTGGGGTCGGTCACATTGCGGCGAAAGAGAATGACGCCGAGCGGCGTCTGGGCACGCAACAGCGCCGCCTCATCGGCGGTCAGGACCGGCCCGGAAATCCCGATGATCGCCGCGCGCGGCCGCATCCCAACCCCTATCCCCACCCCAGGCCGGCGCAGCTTGCCGCAGCGCCGGGAACGTCGCCAGTTCTCAGCTGCCCTGCCTCATCAGCCACCTTGGGCGATGCAGCTGGCGCCCTTGGCCTTCACGATGTCGCACAGCGCCTTCGCCGCGGCGGCATCAGCCAGGCCGGCGGCGCGCACCCGCCAGATCGTCGGCTGGCCCTCTCGCTCCACCTTCGATAGGGCGGGCTTGAAGGCGGCGAGCTCCGGCACGCGACGGGCGAGGCGCGCCCACTCCGCCTTGGCCGCCGCCTCCGAGTCGACGGCGGCGAGTTGGGCAAGGCCGCGGCCACCGGCCACTGGCTTCGGTGCCGCGCCGGGCGTTGCCGGCACCGCGTTCGGCTTGGCGGCTTGCGGCGGCGCCACCGGCACCGGGGCCGGCAGGCTGGGAGCCTGCAGGGCCGAGCCATTGCTGGGCGGCGCCGGCGGCGGCGGTGCCAAGGGGCTGGGCGCCGGGCGCGCCGCTTCGGGCGGCTGGGTCTGCTGGCGCAGGCCCTCCAGCTGCGGGCGTTCCGGCCCGTCGTTGAAGCGCGGGCTCTGCTGCTGCCGGCGCTCTGCCTCCCGGCGTTCCTTTTGGGGCTGCAGCACCTGCTGGTCCTGGTTCGGCACGATCATCCCACCGGCCTCGGCCGGGCGGATCTTGATGGGGCGGGGATCAGCCTGGACCACCGGCACCACCCGCGGGCCAGATCGGGAAAAACCCCAAAGGACCGCCCCGGCGATGGCCGCCAGCGCCAAGGCACCGCCGGCGATTGCCAGCCAGGGAATCTGGCGGCGCCCACCTTCGGGCTGCGGCCGCCAGCTTGGTACGGTAATATCGCTCAACGCATCTCCTCGACGGGTTCGACCCCCATCACCGCGAGGCCCGAGCGCAACACGGTGGCGGTCGCCGCGACCAGCGCCAGCCGCGCCCGGGTGGACAACGGTTCGTCCTCCCGGATGAACCGCAGGGTCGAGTCCTCTCGTCCCCGGTTCCACAGTACATGAAAGTCTCCGGCCAAGTCATGGAGAAAGAACGCGATTCGGTGGGGTTCGCGGGCGATTGCCGCGGCTTCCACGGTGCGCGGCCAGGCGGTCAGCCGACGAATCAGGGCCAGCTCCGCCGGGTCCACCAGGGCATCGAGCGGGGCGAGCGCCAGATCGCCGGGCGGCAGGTCTCCCGCTTGACGCAGGACGGAACGGCAGCGGGCATGGGCGTATTGCACGTAGAAGACCGGGTTCTCACGCGATTGCTCGACCACCTTGGTCAGGTCGAACTCCATCTGCGCATCCGCCTTGCGGAACAGCATGGTGAACCGCACCGCGTCGCGCCCGACCTCCTCGATCAGGTCGCGCAGCGCGACATAGGTGCCGGCGCGCTTGCTCATCCGCACCGGCTGCCCGTCCTTCAGCACGTGCACGATCTGCGTCAGCACGACATCGAGCGGCACGGTCCCGGCCGAGAGCGCGGCGACGGCGGCCTGCATGCGCTTCACATAGCCGCCGTGATCGGCGCCCCAGACATGGACCAGTTCGGCGAAGCCACGGTCCAGCTTGTGCAGGTGGTTGGCGATGTCGTTGGCGAAGTAGGTGCCGGAGCCATCGGATTTGCGCAGCGGACGATCGACCTCATCGCCAAATTGCGTGGCGCGGAACAGCGTCTGTTCGCGCGGCTCCCAATCCTCGGGCGTCTTGCCTTTCGGTGGCTCCAGCACACCGCGATAGATCAGGTCCTTGTCCCGCAGCCGCTGCTCGGCGGCCTCCAGCAGCCCGGCCTCGACCAGCGCGGCTTCGGAGACGAAGACGTCATGCCGGACGCCAAGTGTGGCAAGATCCTCCCGGATCGCGTCCATCATCCGGTCGACGGTGAAGCGCCGCACTTGCTCAAGCCAATGATCGGGACCGAGCATGCCGAAGCGGTACGTCGCATCCGGCGCCGCGAGGCTTTCGCCGAACTCGGCCCGCAACGCCGCGCCGACCGGCACCAGGTAATCGCCGCCGTATTGCAGACCACCGGGGATGAGCTGGGCGTAATGATCCTCAGTCATGGTGGTACCGAGCGCCTGGAGGTAGCGCCAATAGGCGGCGTAGCCCAGCGCCTGCACCTGCGCCCCGGCATCGTTGATGTAGTATTCCTTCGTCACGGCATAGCCGGCCTTGGCCAGCAGATTGGCCAGCGCATCGCCGACGACCGCGCCGCGGCAATGGCCAACATGCATCGGCCCGGTCGGATTGGCCGAGACGTATTCAACATCGACCCGCCGCCCGGCGCCGGCGGTGCCATCGCCATAGCGCAGCCCCTCCGCCAGGATCACCGGCAACTGCGCGCGGAGAAAGCCCTCCCGCAGGCGAAGATTGACGAAGCCAGGCCCGGCCGGGGCGGCAGCGGCCACTTCCGGCAGGCCAGCCAGCTTCTCAGCCAGCGCGGCGGCCAGCTTGGGCGGTGCCTGTTTGGCCGCCTTGGCCACCACCATCGCGGCATTGGTCGCCATATCACCATGCGCGGCGTCGCGCGGCGGCTCCATCTGGACGCGGGCGTAGGCATCGGGCGGCAGGTCGGGCAGCAATTCGGCCAGGGCGGCGATGGTGCGCGCACGCAGCGCGGCGAAGATGTCGTGGTCGGGCATGGCGCGGGTTTAGCGCGCCGGCCGCGCCCACCCAAGCGCGCGGCCCGAAATCCTGTTAGGCTGCAGGCGGGAGGACACCATGAAACTGAAGCTGCATCATGTGAACGTGGTCTCGCGCGACGTGCCGGGGCTGGCCGAGTTCTACAGCGAGGTGCTGGACCTGAAGCCGGAGCCGCGACTATCGGATGCGACCCGGAACATGAACCAGGGCTATGCCGGCAAGGTCGCCTTCCTGACCGATGGCGAGACGCAGTTCCATCTGGCCGAGCAGGATCTCGGCATCGGCTTTCGCACGCAGCAGGCGGTGAACCCGGTGCTGCGCGGCCATATCGCCTTCCGCACCGATGATATCGCCGCTTTCAAGGCAAGGCTGGAAGCCCGCGGCATCCCCTATTCGGATTTCGGCAAATGGGCGATGCGCGGCTGGCACCAGATCTTCTTCTACGACCCGGAGGGCAATGTGGTGGAAGTCCACCAGGCCGACGAGAACGCTATTTGACGGAGCCGAGCAGGCCGAGCCGACGCAGGTTGGCCTGCTCCTCCGCGTAGACGGCCCGCGTCGTGGCCTCGTAGCCGGCACTCGGCCCATAGAGGAACAGCATGCCGTAGCGGGCGATGATCGCCTGCGCTGCCGGATCGAAGACCGCTTCCTTGAAGGCGTCGTGCAGCTTCGCGACCACCGCCGGGTCCATCCCGCGCGGCCCGGCGATGCCGTAGGGGGATTCGACGACGAGATCGATCCCGCTTTCTTGCAGCGTCGGCACGGCGGGAAATTCGGGCATCCGCTTGCCGCCCCAGACCGCGAGCAGGCGAAAGCGCCCTTCCTTGACCAGCGACGCCCAGCCGGAGGCATCAGCCACCACATCGACCTGTCCGCCCATCAGCGCGGTATAGAGCGGCCCGGCGCCATTATAGGGGATATGCGTCAGCTCCGTGCCGGTGCGGCGCTGGATGTCGAGCATGGTGATGTTGTGGGTCGAGGCGACGCCCGGCGTGCCGTAATTCAGCACCCCAGGGCGGCGCTTCGCTTCCGCCAGCAGGTCCGCCAATGTCTGCCAGGGGGCATCGGCGCGCACCACGATGCCGAAGCCCGAGCCGGCGAGTTGGATGATGTAGGTGAAATCGGCCAGCGCGTCATAGCTGGGCTTGTCCGCCATCAGCTGGGCCCGGACCACCCCCGAATGGATCTGGGCCAAGGTGTAGCCATCCGGCTTGGCGTCCTTCAGCAGGACGGCGCCGAGCGTGGCGGAAGCGCCGGGCCGATTCTCCGGCACCACCGGCTGACCGAGCCGCTTGCCGGCCAGGTCGGCCACGGTGCGCAGGAAGATGTCGGCCGAAGCGCCGGCTGGCCACGGGATGATCAGTCGGATGCTGCGTTCCGGAAAGCCTTGGGCATAGGCCGGGAGGCTGAGCAGCGGGCTGGCGAGCAGGGTACGGCGGGCGAGCTTCGGCATAGGGCGATCCTTCTCTCGGCCAGTGCCAAGCAAGGCGCATGCTACCCGGGAATATTCGGGTCCGTCAGCCGCTTGTACTCCTCCAGCGCGAAGCGGTCGGTCATGCCGGCGATGTAGTCGCAGACCAGCTGCGCGCATTGCGTCGACCCCGCCTCCCCCGCCCGGGCCTGCCATTCGGGGGGGAGCATCTGCGGCCCGCCATGCAGCAGTTGGAACAGCATTTGCGAAACCCGCTTCGACTTCTGCATCGCGCGGTTCACGCGCCAATGCCGGTACATCCGGGTGAACAGGAACTCGCGGATCGCCTGGTTGGCCAGCTGCATATCGGCCGAGAAGGCAATCATTGGCTGCCCGGCGGCCCGGATATCCTGGGCCGAGCGCGGCGCGAGCGCGGCAATGCGCCGTCCTGCCTCATCGACCACGTCCTGGATCATGCGGTTGATCACCCGGCGCACCGTCTCGGTGATCGCGCGGTCGCGCGGCATGGCTGGGTGCGCCGCCCGCGCCTCGGCCCAGGCCTCGCCGATCAGTGGCAGTTCCACCGCTTCTTCCAGGGTAAAAACCCGGGCGCGGATGCCGTCGTCGAGGTCGTGGTTGTTATAGGCGATGTCATCGGCGATGGCCGCGACCTGGGCCTCGGCCGAGGCATGCGTGTCGAGATCGAGCGGGTGCAGCTTGTCATATGCGACGAGCCAACCGGTCGGGCGGCGGACCGGGCCATTGTGCTTGGCAAGGCCCTCCAGCGTCTCCCAGGTCAGGTTCAAGCCGTCGAAGGCGGCGTAGCGGCTCTCCAGCTTCGTCACGACCTTGAGCGACTGGGCGTTGTGATCGAAGCCGCCATAGGGGCGCATCTGCGAATCCAGCGCTTCCTCGCCGGCGTGCCCAAAGGGCGGGTGGCCCAGGTCATGGGCCAGCGCCAGCGCCTCGGCCAGGTCCTCATCCAGCCGCAGCCGGCGGGCGATGGCGCGCGCGATCTGCGCCACTTCGATCGAATGGGTCAGGCGGGTGCGGAAGTAATCGCCTTCGTGGAAGACGAAGACCTGGGTCTTGTATTGCAGCCTCCGGAAGGCGCCGGTGTGGATGATGCGGTCGCGATCCCGCTGATAGGGGGAACGCGCATCGCCGCCCGGCTCGGCATGCCGCCGGCCGCGAGAGGTGGCGGCATGCACCGCCCAGGGGGCGAGCGAGGGGGCAAGTTCGGTCACAACCACCGCCTACGCCTAGCAGCCGCGCCGGCGCCGGGGCAACCGCGTGGTTGAGAGGCCGGCCCGCACCGCCTATGTTATGGCCCTGGAGTCCCTGCCATGTCCGACACCGCCGCCCCTGCCAGCTTCCGCGTCACCCCCCGCGCCGCCGCGGAAATCGCCGATATCGCCCGGCGCGAAGGCCGCGCGGGTGCGGGCTTTCGCGTCTCGGTCAGCGCCGGTGGCT
>CAITYE010000226.1 GCA_903896535.1 uncultured Paracraurococcus sp. | reverse complement strand
TGCTGAAGGTTGACCCCTTCACCACCAATATGCTGATCGCCTGGTCGCTGCTGCTGGGCTCGGGCGGTTTCGTTCTGTTCGGCTGGCTATCGGACAAGATCGGCCGCAAGCCGATCATCCTGGGCGGCTGCTTGTTGGCAGCGCTGACCTATTTCCCGCTGTTCAAGCTGATGAGCGCCGAGGCCAATCCTTCGCTGGCGCGGGCCCATGCGACAATCCCGGTGCAGGTGGTCGCGGACAAGAGCACCTGCTCATTCCAGTTCAACCCGACCAATACGCTCAAGTTCACCTTGCCGTGCGATATCGCCAAGGGGGCCCTCGCCCGTGCCTCGGTGAACTACTCGGTCGAGGAAGCACGCGCCGGCACCGTCGCCGCGGTCCGTGTCGCGGGCGGTGCCCTCATCCCGGCGAATAGCCCGACCTTCGCCGCCGATCTCGGCAAGGCGCTCACTGCGGCGGGCTACCCTGCCGCGGTCAACCCCTCGGTCGTGAAGATGGCGAGCCCCTTTGACATCTTCCGCGAGCAACCGGCGGTGCTGATCGGCATCCTGACGCTGCTGGTCATCTATGTGACCATGGTCTACGGCCCAATCGCCGCGGCCCTGGTCGAACTCTTCCCGACCCGCATCCGCTACACCTCCATGTCGCTGCCCTATCATATCGGCAATGGGTGGTTCGGCGGCCTGCTGCCGGCGACCAGCTTCGCCATGATCGCGCAAACGGGGGATGTCTATTACGGCCTCTGGTATCCGATCGTGATCGCACTCGCGACGGTGGTGATCGGTACCTTCTTCGTGCCGGAGACCAAGGACCGCGACATCTTCGCCGAAGATACCGCGGAACGCCCGCATGAGCGGCCCGCCAGCGCGAGCATCTGACCCGCCCGCGCGGGCCGTCCGCCAGGGAACGGCCCCGCGATCAGCACACGAACCGCCCGGGCCCCAGGCCCGGGCGGTTTTCGTTTCTGGCCAGCGGTCGTAAAATTCGGCTGCTGGTTTTGGTATTTTACGGACCTCAACCGCTGGGCGGACACCTCCGGTTTCCCGAGGCGCGCGGCATTGGCCGCGGCGCCCGTTCGGGCGCTCGGCACGAGGCAAAGCCGCGCGCCGCTGGAATCCCCTGAACGGATTTCCTGCTCGAGAAAACATAATGGCTAGAGCATGCTGCGTTCACATGCGTTCACGCAGCCCGCTCTAGCATTTGTTGGATCGCGCGATTCAGCGACTTCGGCGATTCCGCCTCAACGCATCGCGCTCTAGATCAGGCCGCCGCTTCCTCACCCAGCAAGGCGGCGTGCAGCGCCTCCCAGCTCTCCCGGTCAGGGGTCACCAGCAGCCCTCCGCTGCGCCGCTGCGGCCCGTAGGCGCTGCCATCGAAATGGGCCGAGTAGCCGCCCGCCTCCCGATGTAGCAGCCAACCGGGGGCATGATCCCATGGCATCAGCTTGTTGTAGACCAGCGCATGGGCGTGCCCACCCGCGACCAACCGGTATTCATGCGCCGCGCAGCGCAGCCCGACCGTCGCCGCCAAGCGCGGCAAGCGGCCGGTGACGCGCGTCTTCAGCGGCTCCGGCATGAACCCCCAGGATACGGCGGCAACCATGCGAGACACCGGCACCGGCGCGGCAACGCGCAGCGGGCGCCGCACCCCGTCTTCAGCCGCGATCCAGGCCCCCTCGCCGCGCAGCGCGATGGCGGTATCCCGGCCGAGCGGATCGTGGATCCAGGCCGCGATGATTTCGCCGCGGCGGATCGCCGCTGCCATGCAGGCGAAAAGCGGCAGGCCGGCCGCGAAATTCTGGGTTCCATCCACGGGGTCGACCACGAAGGCGAGATCAGCCCCGGCCAAAGCATCCAGCAGCGCCGGCTGTGCCGCGCTCGCCTCCTCCCCCACCACCAGGCAGCCGGGAAAGCGT
>CAITYE010000225.1 GCA_903896535.1 uncultured Paracraurococcus sp. | reverse complement strand
GCCGGTCGATCCCGGCGCGGTGGGCGACCTGCTCGATGCCGCGACCTATGCCGCCTTCGTGGAGACCCTGGCATGAGCCTGCTCAGCGAGCTTGCCGCGCTGGAGGAGAGCGACGAGTTCGTTCGCCGCCATATTGGCCCCGGCCCCGACGACATCGCCGAGATGCTGCAGGTGGTGGGCGCGCCGAGCCTCGATGCGCTGGCCCTCCGCACCGTCCCGGCGGCGATCCTGGGCGCTGATCTCGACCGTCTGCCGCCGCCGGCGACCGAGGCTGAGACGATCGCCGAGCTGCGCGGGCTGGCCGAGCAGAACCAGCGGGTGAAGTCGCTGATCGGACTTGGTTATCACGGCACGCTGACCCCGCCGGTGATCCTGCGCAACGTGCTGGAAAACCCCGGCTGGTACACGGCCTATACCCCCTATCAGGCGGAAATCGCCCAGGGGCGGCTGGAAGCGCTGGTGAACTTCCAGACCATGGTGAGCGAGCTGGCCGGTCTGCCCATCGCCAATGCCTCGTTGCTTGATGAAGGGACCGCGGCGGCCGAGGCGGTCGCGCTGGCGCACGCCGCTTACAAGGGCAAGGGGAACACGCTGCTGGTCGCTGCCGATCTGCACCCGCAGACCCTGGCGGTGGTGCGGGTCCGGGCGGAGCCCGTGGGCATCCGCGTGGTGGTCGCGCCGCCGGCGGCGATCGCGGCGACCGCCGCCGCCGAACAGCCCTTCGCGCTGCTGCTGCAATACCCCGGCACCACTGGTGAGGTGCGTGACCTGCGCGCCGAAATCGCCGCGGTGCAGGCCGTGGGGGGGCTTGCCATCGTCGCCGCCGATCCGCTGGCGCTGACGCTGCTGACCCCGCCCGGGGAGATGGGCGCGGATGTCGTCATCGGCTCCAGCCAGCGCTTCGGCGTGCCGCTGGGCTATGGCGGGCCGCATGCCGCCTTCATCGCCGTGAAGGATGCCTTCAAGCGGCTGCTGCCCGGCCGGCTGGTTGGCGTCTCGGTCGATGCTGCCGGCAATCCGGCGATGCGCCTCGCGCTGCAAACCCGCGAGCAGCACATCCGGCGGGAGAAGGCGACGTCGAACATTTGCACCGCGCAGGTGCTGCTGGCGGTCATGGCCGGCATGTACGCCGTCTGGCACGGGCCGGAGGGGCTGCGGCGCATCGCCCGCCGGGTTGCGTTGCAGGCCCGCATTCTGGCCGGTGCGGCCGCCCGCGGCGGCCTGGCGCTGCGCCACGACGCCTTCTTCGACACCCTTGCGTTCGAGGTCGGTGACCGCGCCGAACGCCTGGTCGCCGCCGCCCTGGCGCGCGGCTTCAACCTGCGCCGCGAAGGCGGGACGGTCTGCATCGCCTTGGATGAGAGCGTGACGCGCGCCGAGCTGGCGAGCCTGGCCGAACTGCTCGGCGGCGGCGCCCTGGAGAGCATCGTCCCCCAGGGTGGGCTGCCCGCCGCGCTCGACCGCACCAGCGGCTTCTGCACGGCGGAGGTCTTTAATAGCCACCATAGCGAGCACGCGATGCTGCGCTATCTGAAGCGGCTGGAAGACAAGGACGTGGCGCTCAATCGCAGCATGATCCCGCTGGGGTCCTGCACCATGAAGCTGAACGCGACGGCGGAGATGATCCCCATCACCTTCCCCGGCTTCGCCGATATCCATCCCTTCGCCCCGATCGATCAGGCGGCGGGCTATCTGACGATGATCCGCCGGTTGGAGGGATGGCTGTGTGACGTCACGGGCTTTGCCGCCGTCTCGCTACAGCCCAATGCCGGCAGCCAGGGCGAATACGCCGGGCTGCTGGCGATCCGCGCCTATCACCAGGCGCGCGGTGATGCGCACCGGACCATCTGCCTCATCCCGGCCAGCGCGCATGGCACCAACCCTGCCTCGGCGGTGATGGCGGGGATGCAGGTGGTGGTGGTCGGCTGCGACCGCGACGGCAATATCGACCTCGCCGACCTCAAGGCAAAGGCGGCGCAGCACGCGGAGAAACTCGCCGCGCTGATGGTCACCTACCCCTCGACCCACGGCGTTTACGAGGCCGGCATCCGGGATATCTGCGATCTGGTGCATGCCGCCGGCGGGCAGGTCTATATGGATGGCGCCAACATGAACGCGCAGGTCGGGCTGACCAGCCCGGCGGCGATCGGCGCCGATGTCTGCCACCTGAACCTGCACAAGACCTTCTGCATCCCGCATGGCGGCGGCGGCCCCGGCATCGGGCCCATTGGCGTCGCCGCGCATCTGGCGCCGCATTTGCCGAACCACCCGCTGCTGGCCGAAGCGGGCCCGGCGACCGGCTATGGCCCGGTTGCCGCGGCGCCCTTCGGCAGCGCGGCGATCCTGCCGATCTCCTACGCCTATATCCGCATGATGGGCGCGGCCGGGCTGCGGCGGGCGACCCAGGTGGCGATCCTCAGCGCCAACTACCTGGCCAAGCGGCTGGAGGCGCATTACCCGGTGCTCTATCGCGGCCAGAACGGCATGGTCGCGCATGAATGCATCCTGGACTGCCGGGGCTTCCAGCAGGGCGGCGGCGTGCTGGTGGAAGATATCGCCAAGCGCCTGCAGGATTACGGCTACCACGCGCCGACCATGTCCTGGCCGGTGGCCGGCACGCTGATGGTGGAGCCCACCGAAAGCGAGCCGAAGCAGGAACTCGATCGCTTCGTCGCGGCGATGGTGGCGATCCGGGCGGAAATCCGCGCGGTGGAACAGGGCGTCGCCGACAAGGCCGACAACCCCCTGAAGAACGCCCCGCACACCGCGGCCGAAGTCATGGCGAGCGCGTGGCACCACCCCTATTCGCGGGAGGCAGCAGCCTTCCCGCTGCCCTATGTCCGCGCCCACAAGTACTGGCCGCCGGTCAAGCGCGTGGACAATGTGCACGGCGACCGCCACCTGGTCTGCACCTGCGCCCCGCTGGAGGCCTATGCACAGGAGAACCACCTGCAGGCGGCGGAGTGAGCCAAGCCCCGCCCTGGCGGGTGCTGGCGGAACGCGTGGTGGTGCAGGACCGGTTCGTGGACCTGCGCGCCGAACGCGTGGTGACCGAGACGGGGCATGTGCTCGACCCCTATTGGGTGATGCACCTGAAGGACTGGGTGGTGATCTTCGCGATCACCCCCGACCAGCAGGTGGTGCTGGTCCGGCAATGGCGGCAGGGCGTGAAGCAATGGGTGCTGGAGCCGCCGGGCGGCGTCATCGATGCCGGGGAGCCCGTGGCCGCCGCGCTGCGCGAGCTGCGCGAGGAAACCGGCTACACGGCGCAAGCCGCGCGGCACCTGGGCGCGATGTTCACCGACCCCGCGCGCAACACCAACCGGCTGCATGTGGTGCTGGCCGCAGGCGCCGTGCTGGCCGGCCCGCCCGAACGTGAGGCGAGCGAGGCGATGGCGGTGGAGTTGCTGCCGCTGGCCGCGCTGCGTCCGGCGCTGTTCGGCTGCGGCCTGCACATGGCGGCGGCGGGGATGGCGCTCGCCGCTCAGCCATAGGTGATGTCGGACCCCGCCCCCCGGCTCATCTCCCGCGGCACTTCCTGGCCCGTCGCGGTCAGCGCCAGCGCCGCGGCCACGCGCAGGCCATCGACGCCCGCGCTCAGGATGCCGCCGGCATAGCCGGCGCCTTCGCCGGCCGGATACAGCCCCGGCGTATTGAGGCTTTCGAAGTCAAAGCCGCGGCGGATGCGCAAGGGGCTGCTGGTGCGCGTCTCGACGCCGGTCATCACCGCATCGGCCATGGCGAAGCCGGGGATGTCGCGGTCGAAGGCGCGCAGCGCCTCACGCATCGCCACCACCGCCCAGTCCGGCAGCACGCGCGCCAAGTCGGTTGGCGTCACGCCGGGCTGGTAGCTTGGGATAACGCTGCCAAGGCTGGTCGAGGCGCGGCCGGCGAGAAAATCCTCCACCCGCTGCCCCGGCGCCCGGTAGCCGCCGCCGCCGGCTTCGAAGGCCGCGCTTTCCAGCCGGCGCTGGAATTCGACGCCGGCCAGCACGTCGCCGGGGTAATCGGCCGGCGTCACCGCCACCACCAGCCCGGCATTGGCGTTGCGCTCGGCCCGGCTGTACTGGCTCATGCCGTTGGTGACGACGCCGCCGGGCTCGCTGGCCGCCGCCACCACCTGGCCGCCCGGGCACATGCAAAAGCTGTAGACGCTGCGCCCGTTCGTGGCGTGGTGCACCAGCTTGTAGTCCGCAGCGCCGAGCAGCGGGTTGCCGGCATTCGGCCCGAAGCGCACGGCATCGATCAGCCGTTGCGGATGTTCGATCCGCACGCCGATGGAAAACGGTTTCTGTTCCAGGCAGACGCCGCGGTCGTGCAGCATCGCGAAGCTGTCGCGCGCGGAATGGCCGATCGCCAGCACGACCTGCCGCGCGGGGATGTGCTCCCCGGCCGCTGTCACCACGCCCTGCAGGCGGCGCTCGGCATCCAGTAGCAGGTCCACCACCTTGGTCCCGAACCGGTACTCGCCGCCCAGCCGCTCGATCTCCGCGCGGATGCTCTCCACCATCGTGACCAGGCGGAAGGTGCCGATATGCGGCTTTGAGACATAGAGGATCTCCTCCGGCGCGCCGGCTTTGACGAACTCCTCCAGCACCTTGCGGCCGTAATGCCGGGGGTCCTTGATGCCGGAATAGAGCTTGCCGTCGGAAAACGTGCCCGCGCCGCCCTCGCCAAATTGCACATTGCTCTCGGCCGCCAGCACGCCACGCCGCCACAGCGCCCAGGTATCCTTGGTGCGGTCCCGCACCACCGTGCCGCGTTCCAGGATCAGCGGGCGAAAGCCCATCTGTGCGAGAGAGAGCGCCGCCAGCAGCCCGCAGGGGCCGGTCCCGATTACGATCGGGCGCGGCGCGTTCGCCGGCGCCTGGGCGGGGGCGCGGTAGCGCGTATCCGGGCTTTTCCGCAGTTGCGGGGTGTGCGCCAGCAGCCCGGCCTCGTCCTCGGCTTCGACGTCAAGCGTATAGACCAGCATGATCGCCCGCGGATTGCGGGCATCATAGCCGCGGCGGAACACCGAGACGTGTCGCAGCGCCGCATCCGGCACGCCAAGCCGTCGCAGCACGGCGCCGCGCAGGGCGGCCGCGTCATGGTCCAGCGGCAGGCGCAATTCGGTCAGGCGGATCATGGCTTGCGGGGCATCGGCGGATCGGCTGAATACGCTGCCAGGAGGGCCGCGGTCCATGGAGCAGCGTGAATTCGGCCGGACAGGCCAACGGTTTTCGGTTCTCGGCTACGGCGCCGGCGCGGTTGGCGGGCTGTTTGTCCGCGGCAGCGCGGCCGAACAGGAACAGGCGCTCGGCACCGCCCGCGATGCTGGCATCACCTATGTGGACACCGCGCCGGCCTATGGCGATGGCGCCTCCGAACTCCATCTCGGCGCGGCGCTGAAGGCGCTCGGCTGGTCGCCGATCCTCGGCACCAAGGTGCGGCTGCCGCCGGCGGCGCGCGGCGATATTGCCGGCGCCATCGCCGCTTCGCTGGACGCGAGCCTCAGCCGCCTCGGGCGCGACAGCATCGACCTGCTGCAGCTGCACGACGCCATCGGTGGCGCCGAGGGCTATACCGTCGCCCAGGTGCTGGAGGAGGCGCTGCCGGCGCTGCAACGCGCGCGCGCCGCCGGCAAATGCCGCTGGATCGGCCTGACCGCGCTGGGCGAGACCGCCGCGCTGCGGCAGGTGCTGGCCGGGGGCGCCTTCGATGCGGCGCAGATTCCCTTCAACCTGTTGAACCCGTCCTGGCTGGCGCCGCGCCCGACCGGGCTGCCCGGCCAGGATTTCGAACAGCTGGGCGTGCATTCCGGCCTCGGGCTGCTCGGCATCCGCATCCTCGCCGCCGGGGCGCTGTCCGGGGAGGCAGCGCGCCACCCGATCGCCATGCCGCAGGTGGCGCCGATCGCCTCGGCGGCCGATTACGCCACCGACCTCGCCCATGCGCGGCGGCTGCTGCCGCTGGTCGAAGCCGGGGTGGTGGCGAGCCTTGCGGAACTCGCCACCCGCTACGCGGTCTTCGCGCCGGGGATGAGCTGCGCGCTGATCGGCACCGCCTCGCTCGGCCAGCTGGAAGCGGCGCTGGCGGCGGTGGCCAAAGGGCCGTTGCCGGCGGCGGCGCTAGCGCGGATTGCCGAACTTTTGGCGTGATGCGCCTGCCCCCCCGGGGCTTCGCCTTCCTTACGGTCACCGCCTTGTGCTGGGGCTGCAACTGGCCCGTGATGAAAGCCCTGATGCAGGATTGGCCGCCCTACGGCTTCCGCATCCTGGCCGGGGCCATGGCGATCAGCCTGTTGTTCCTGATCGCCTGGTGGCAGGGCGATGCGCTGTGGCCGCGCCCGGGGCAGTGGCGGCGCCTGGCGCTGTTCGGCCTGCTGAACATCAGTTCCTGGAGCATCGTCGCGCCGCTATCGCTGTTCTGGCTGAACGCCTCAGAGGCCGCGATCATCGCCTATACCATGCCGGTCTGGGCGACCCTGTTCGCCTGGCCGGTGCTGGGGGAAAGGCCCACCTTGCCGCGGCTGGGCGCGCTGCTGCTGGGCTTTGCCGGCGTCGGGCTGCTGCTGGGCGGGCAGCTGGATGGCGGGCTGGCGCAGAAATGGCCGGGGGTGCTGGCGATCCTGACCACCGCGCTGATGTTCGCGGCGGGGACGGTGGCGACCAAGCGCTGGCCCTTGCAGATGCCGCAGGTGCCGCAGATCGCCTGGCAGCTCGTGCTGGGCCTGCTGCCGGTGGTGCCGATTTCTTTGCTGTTTGAGCGGATCGCGTTCGACCGCATCACCTGGCTGGGCTGGGGCTGCCTGATCTACGTGGCACTGTTTGCCCAGGTGCTGGCCTACCTCGCCTGGTTCCGGGCGCTGCGGCTGCTGCCGGCGGGCACGGCGGCGATCGGCAGCCTGCTGGTGCCGGTGATCGGCGTCCTCGCCTCGGCCCTATTGCTGGGAGAGCCGGTGGGGGCGCGGCAGATGGCGGCCCTCGCCCTGACGCTCTCAGGCGTCGTCCTGGCGGCGCGGCGCTGATGCCGGTTATTTTTTCCTAAGCGACAACGAGATTCCAAAATTGAGGATTTGAGGGGATTGAGGGGAAGCCATGTATTGCCGTGAAGGAGAAATTCACCTGTCAATTCAACGCCTTCGAAAAATAAACCCGCTCAATTTTCCTGATTTTACCTCAAGCTTATTAGACTCGATTCACGCACGTTAACCGATGAAAACAAAAAATTGCCCGGATGGATGGGGCGGCGGGGGGCGGAGATTCGACTGTCAAAGAACATAGAAAAAAATCCTATCACGAAGGGCGCCACAATGCCAGCGGAAACCGCGCCGCCGCCCGCCCGCGCTATACTCCGTGCCGAGGAGGAACCCCCATGCTCGACAATCCGCCCCTGCTGACGATCCATCGCGGCCATGGCCGCCCCGACAAGGCGCTGATCGAACGCTTCCGCGGTGCCCAGACCTCGCATCTGGTCGATGCGATGGATGGCCGGGGCGCCATGGATTGGCGCATCAAGCCGGTCGATCCCGACAATGCCGCCTTTGTCGGCCCGGCCATGACCGCCTTCGCCTATCCGGCGGATATCGTCGGCATGATCGGCGCGATGATGGAGGCGGTGCCTGGCGATGTGATCGTGCTGGCCAATGATTCCCACACCGCGGCGGCGGCGATCGGCGATCTGGTCGCCGGCATGATGAAAAATCGCGGCATCGCCGCCTTCGTCACGGAAGGTCTGGCGCGCGACAAGGTGGGCATCGTCGAAGCCGGGCTGCCGCTGTTCTGCGCCGGCATCGTGCCGACTTCCCCGGCGGCGAACGGCCCCGGCGTGGTTGGCATCCCCGTGGTCTGCGGCGGCGTCTCCGTCCGCCCCGGCGATATTGTGGTGGGCGATGCCGATGGCGTCGTCGTCATCCCGCAAGAACGCGCCGAGGCGGTGCTGACCGCGCTCGATGCGGTACGGGCGGCGGAGGCCAAGGCGGTGGCCGCGGTCGCCGCCGGCGCCACGGATAACGAGAAATTCCGCAAGCTGGTCGCGGGCGCGCGGATTCTATAGGCCCGCGACGAAGATCGCACCGGCCACCGGGGCGCCGTGTTCCTGGCGCAGCGTCGCCCGCCGCTCGGCCCGTAGTCCCGCGCCCAGCAGCGCACGGATCGCCGCCGGGTTGTGGCGATAGCGCAGCCCTTCGCCGAGCGTGACGGGCGCGCCGTCCCCCGCTTCGACCGAAAAGGCGATGCACCCGCCCGGGGCCAGGGCGGCACGCATCGCCGCCAAGGCGGGGGCGAGATCGCCCAGGTAGTTCAGCACATCGGCCGCCACGATCAGGTCGAAGCTGGCGATCTTCCCGGGCAGCCAATCCAGCAGATCCGCTTCATGCAGCGCGTCATACAGGCCGCGCTTGCGGGCTTCGGCCAGCATGCGCGGCGACAGGTCCAGCCCTTCCAGCCGGCGTGCGAAGGGCTGCAAGGCCACGCCGGACAGGCCGGTGCCGCAGCCAAGATCGAGCACCTTGAGCCGCCGCGCCGGCGCGGCGCCACTTGCGATGAGCGCTTCGGCGATCAAGGCCGGTGTTTGGTAGTCCAGCGCGGCCAGGCTGCGGTCGAAGCGCGGGGCGAATTGGTCGAACAGGTCGCGCACATAGCCAGCCGGCGCGCGATCCGGCATCGGTGCGGCGCCGAGGCCGGCCAGCAGGAAGCGCGCCTGTTCGGCGAGCGGACCCTCACTCTGCGCCAGCGCGGCCGCGGCCTGCCGGGCGCCTTCGGCATCGCCGAGTTCGCGCCTGGCATGGGCGAGGGCGAGCAGCGGTTCAGGCGCCTGCGGCGCCAGCGCGGCGGCACGTTCCAGGGGCGCGATGGCTGCCGCCGCATCGCCCAGCGCGGCGAAGGCCTGGCCGAGATTCCGCAGCGCCACGGCATCCTCCGGGCGGCGGTCGAGCGCGGCGCGCAACAGGCTGATGCCCTCGATCAGCCGCCCCGCTTCGGCCAAGGCGGCGCCGCGATTGGCGAGGAAAGCCGGCTGGTCGGGCGCCAGGGCCAAGGCCTGTTCCGTATGCCGCAGCGCGGCCTGGCTATCGCCCTGCTGGCGGGCGAGCACGCCGAGCAGATTATGCGCGTTCGGCTCTCTCGGCGCGGCGCGCAACACGGCGCGGTAGCAGGCCGCGGCCCCGGTGAGATCGCCGGCCGCATGCTTCGCCGCGCCTTCGCGCAGCAGCGCTGCGAGGTCGCTCACCTCAGAACAGGCCCTCGATCTGCCCGGCCGCGTTCAGGCCGATGCTCTCCGCCGCCGGACGGCGCGGCAGGCCCGGCATGGTCATGACGTCGCCGCAGATCGCCACCACGAAGCCGGCGCCGGCGGCCAGCCGCACATCGCGCACCGGCAGGGTATGGCCGGACGGCGCGCCGAGCAGGGTGGGGTCGGCGGCGAAGCTGTATTGGGTCTTGGCGATGCAGACCGGCACATCGGCGAAGCCCATCTGTTCGAAGCGGGCCAGCTTCTGCTGGGCGGCGGGGGCGATCGCGACATCGCCGGCGCGGTAGATCTCACGCGCGATGGTGGCGATCTTGCCGGCCAGCGGCGTCGCGCTGGGATAAAGCGGGGCGAAGCGGGCGCTGCGGGCTTCCAGCCGGGCCATCACCGCGCGCGCCAGATCAACCGCGCCGGCGCCGCCATCGGCCCAATGCGTGCAGAGGATTGCCTCGGTGCCGAGCGCGGCCATGGCTTCCTCGACCGTGGCGATCTCGGCCGGGGTGTCGCCGGTGAAGCGGTTCAGCCCGACGATGACCGGCAGGCCGAACTTGCCCATGTTCTCGACATGCCGGGCCAGGTTGACCACGCCGCGCTTGACGGCGGCGACATCTTCCGCACCGAGCGCCGATTTCGCCACGCCGCCATGCATCTTCAGCGCGCGCACCGTGGCGACGACGACGGCCGCGCCGGGTTCCAGCCCCGCCGCGCGGCATTTGATATCGAGGAATTTCTCGGCACCGAGATCGGCCCCGAAGCCGGCTTCCGTCACCACCACGTCCGAGAGGCCGAGCGCGAGCCGGGTCGCGATCACGCTGTTGCAGCCATGCGCGATATTGGCGAAGGGCCCGCCATGGACGAAGGCCGGCGTGCCTTCCAGCGTCTGCACCAGGTTGGGCGCCAGCGCATCGCGCAGCAGCGCGGCCATGGCGCCATCGGCCTTCAGGTCGCGCGCCGTCACCGGGCCGCCGTCGCGGGTCTGCGCCACGATGATCCGGCCGAGGCGCGATTGCAGGTCGGCCAAGCCGTCGGCGAGACAGAAGATCGCCATCACCTCGGAGGCCACGGTGATGTCGAAGCCGTCCTCGCGCGGGAAGCCGTTGGCGACGCCGCCGAGCGAGCCGACGATGCTGCGCAGCGCCCGGTCGTTCATGTCCAGCGCCCGGCGCCAGCTGATGCGCCGGGCATCGATGCCGAGCTCATTGCCCCAATAGATATGGTTATCCAGCATCGCCGCCAGCAGGTTGTTGGCGCTGGTGATGGCGTGGAAATCGCCGGTGAAGTGGAGGTTGATATCCTCCATCGGGCCCACCTGCGCATAGCCGCCGCCGGCCGCGCCGCCCTTGACCCCGAAGCAGGGGCCGAGCGAGGGTTCGCGCAGCGCGACCATGGCCTTGACGCCGATCTGGTTGAGCGCGTCGCCAAGGCCGACGGTGGTTGTGGTCTTGCCCTCACCGGCCGGGGTGGGGTTGATGCCGGTGACCAGCACCAGCTGGCCGGAGGGCCGGGCCATGGCTTCCGCGACAAAGCCGAGGTCGATCTTGGCCTTGGTCTTGCCATAGGGCAGCAGCGCGGACTCCGGGATGCCAGCCCGCGCGGCGATGTCGCTGATCGGCCGAAGCGTGGCGGCGCGGGCAATCTCGAGATCGGTGGCCATGTGCAAATCCCCCCCGGATGGCCCCGGCTTACCGGAAGCGGCCGCATCGCGGCAAGGCAGGCCCGGGGTGCCGCCCCGCGTGGCTGGCGGATTTAGGCATGACGTGGATCGTCATCTCGCCGGACGCCCCTGCGTTCGGGCCGCGTGGCGCCACGCGCCGATCAGGCCGCTTGGCGGCGCGTGACGCCAAGATCACCGAGGGCGCCGTCGATCGCCGCGACGGCGCGCCGCATATCTTCCGGGGTGACGGCCCCGATGCAGCCGATGCGAAAGCTCGGCGCCTGGGTGTTGAAGAAATTGCTGATCAGCACGCCGCGCGCCTTCAGCGCATCGACAAAGGGCTGCAGGGCGAAGTTCGGATCGCTCGGCTGGTGGATGGTGACGATCACCGGCCCCTGATGGGCGGGTGCCAGATAGGGCGTCAGCCCCAGCCCACGCACGCCGGCATAGAGCGCCTGCATATTCTCGGTATAGCGGGCCAGCCGCCCCGGTTGGCCGCCTTCCGCCGCATGCAGGTCGAGCGCGACATCGAAGGCCGCCAGCGCCTGCACGGCCGGGGTGAAGCGGAAGCTGCCCCAGCCCGCGCGCAGCGCGTGGGCGTAGACATCCGAGAGGTCGAAGCTCCAGGACCCGGCATTGCCGGCAGCGGCGGTCACGCTTTCGATCCGCGCCACGGCGAAGCCGATGCCCGGCAAGCCTTCCAGGCATTTGCCCGAGGTGAACAGCAGCGCGTCGATTTCGGGATGGTCAGCAAGCGGGCAGGGCAGGGCGCCGAAGGCGGAGACGGCATCGAGGATCAGCCGCCGGCCGGCGGCCCGCACCACGGGGCCGATCACGGCGGGATCATTGACGATGCCGCTGCCGGTTTCGTTCTGTACCATTGCGACATGGCCAATGGCGGGATCGGCGGCCAGCGCGGCGGCGACGGCATCGGCGGTGATGCCCTGGGTATCGGGGGCCGTCAGCTCCACCACCTGCCGCCCGGCTTCCCGCGCCAGGCGAATGGCGCGCTGGGCATAGCTGCCATTGGCCGGCACCAGCAGCTTGCCGCCTGGCGGGACGAAGGTGCGGACCGCCGCTTCCATCATGAAATGGCCGCAGCCCTGCAGCGGCAGCGTCGCATGCGTCGCGGCGCTGGTGCCGGCGACCGCCAGCACGCGGTCGCGGATGCGCGCATAGACCTTGCGGAAATCATTGTCCCAGGGCGCATAATCCTGGGCGGCGGCGGCGCGCACTTCGGCGCGGGTCTGGACGGGGCCGGGGATGAGTAACAGCATGGGGCGGTTTATCGCATGCCAGCGGTCCTGCCGCACCCTGGGTGCGGCACGGCGACGGGTTTCTTGGGAGTTTCTGGGGTGATGAAGGTCCGGCGGCGTGGTCTTCTGGCGTCCTCCCTGCTCGCCGGCCCGGCTTTGGCGCAACCCGCCTGGCCCAGCCGGTCGATCCGCGCGATTATTCCCTATACGCCCGGTGGCGCGACCGATGCGATGTCCCGCCTCGCCGCGCAGAAGCTGCAGGACGCCTTCGGCGTGCAGGTGATCCCGGAAAACCGGCCCGGCGGGTCGGGGACGGTGGCCGGGCTGGCGGTCGCGGAGGCGCCGCCGGACGGCCATACGCTGCTCTTCACCGCCTCCATCCACGTCATGGCCAAGCAGGTTCTCAAG
>CAITYE010000224.1 GCA_903896535.1 uncultured Paracraurococcus sp. | reverse complement strand
CTGGACCGGCTGGATGGCCGCTCCGTGCGCTACAATATCGGCAATGGCACCGGCTATTCGGTGAAGCAGGTGATCGACACCGTGGCGGCGGTGAGCGGGCGGGCGGTGCCGCACGAGTTCGGGCCGCGCCGCGCCGGCGATCCGGCGGTGCTGGTCGCCTCCGCGGCGCGGCTGCGGGCAGAGACCGGCTGGGCGCCGCGCTTCGGTGCGCTGGAGGATATCGTCCGCACCGCCTGGGCCTGGCATGCGGCGCATCCGCGCGGCTATGATGATCGCGGCTGAGCGGGCCGCGCGTGTGTCATACCGGCGGTGAAATTCTTCGACCGCCGGTATTACTGTTCCCGAAAGGCGCGTTGGAAGCTGTCGAGCAGCGGCTGGATCATATAGCGCAGAAAGCTGCGCTGGCCGATCTGGACATGCGCTTCCACCGGCATGCCTGGCGCCAGGAAGACCTTGTCCAGCCGGCGGAGTTGATCTGCGTCCAGCCGGATATAGGCACGGTAGAATGGCTGGCGCGTCTGCTCGTTGGTCGTGACATCGGCCGCCACCCAGGTGACCGCGCCGTGCAGCATCGGCACCAGCCGCTGCTTGAAGGCCGGCAGGCGGACCTCGGCGCGCAGGCCGGGATGCACCACGTCGATATCGGTGGGCGGGATGTTCACCTCGGCGATCATGGCGTCCTGGGCCGGGATCAGCTCAAAGATCGGGTCGCCCGGGCGCAGCACGGCACCGATGGTGAAGACCTTCTGGTTGACCAGCGTGCCGTCATCCGGCGCCAGGATGTCGCGCCGCGTCGCCACATCGGCGGCGGCGCGCAGCTTCTCCTCCGCCTCAGCCAGTTTGGCGCGGACCTCCCGCCGCTCGGCAGAGGCATCGGCCAGGCGCTGGTCGAGGGTCTGGCGGATCTGCCGCTCGGCCTCGGCGATCGTCGCCTGGGCGCGGTCGCTCTGCCCGCCAAGGTCCTGCAAGGCGCCCTTCAGGCTGGCCACCGCGCGTTGCAGCGACAGCAATTCGGGCAGACGGCCGAGGCCCTTTTCCACCAGGCCGCGGCGCATCGTCTCCTCCTGCTCGGCGAAGACCAGCTGCTCGCGTGTCGCGACCAGCTGGCCGCGCAGGCCGGCGATCAGGGCTTTCTGCTGCTCGATCCGCGCGTGCAGCACCTGCACCTGCCCTTCCAGGCTGGCGGTCCGGGCCTCGAACAAGGTGCGCTGGCCGGTGCGTGCTTCGGCAGCGCGCGGGTCCTCGGCGGTGGCGAGGTCGGCGGGGAAGGCGATGGCGCGGGCGCGGGCCAGTTCGGCGGCCAGGCGAGCATCCTGGGCGAGCAGCGCCCAGCGCGCGGCGCGCTGCGTCTCCAGCTGGCTGCCGGCCTGGATATCGTCCAGCCGCGCCAGCACCTGCCCGGCGCGCACCTTATCGCCCTCACGCGCCAGCAACTCCCGCACGGCGCCGCCTTCCAGGTGTTGGATGGTCCGCCGCGTGCCCTCCACCTTGATGACGCCGGGGGCGATCGAGGCCTCGGCCAGCGGGGCGAGGATCGACCAGGCGGCGAAGCCGCCGAAGAAGACCACGCAGACCAGCAGGCCGAACAGCAACGCGCCCCGGGTGCGCGGTGCCTCGGCGTCCAGCAGCGGGTGTGGCGGCAGGGTGGTGATGCTCATCGTGCGACCTCCCCCCGCCGGGCCGCGGCGGGCACCGCTGCCGGGCGGGGCGGCCCCATCAGGCGTTTCAGCACCTCGGCGCGCGGGCCCAGCATTTCGATGGCGCCGTCCTTCAGCACCATCACCTGGTCCACGCCCTGCACCAGGGTGGGGCGGTGGGAGACGAGGACCACGGTGGTCCCCGCCGCCTTCAGCCGTTCCAGTGCCCGCAGCAGCGCGGCTTCGGATTCGCCATCGAGGTTGCTGTTCGGCTCGTCCAGCACGACCAGCTTGGGCGCGCCGAACATCGCCCGGGCCAGCCCGATCAACTGCCGCTGCCCGCCCGAGAGATGCAGCCCCGCCTCGCCGATCTCGGTCTCATAGCCCTGCGGCAGGCGCAGGATCATCTCGTGGCAGCCGGCCAGCTGGGCGGCCTCATAGACCGCGGCCTCGGCGGCCTCTCCCATGCGGGCGATGTTGCGGAAGACGCTGCCTTCGAACAGTTCCACCGCTTGCGGTAGGTAGCCGACATGGCGGCCGAAATCCTCCCGCTGCCACAGATAGACATCGGCGCCATCCAGCCGGACGGCGCCCGCGCTGGGCGCCAGGGTGCCGATCAGCAGGCGGATCAGCGTGGTCTTGCCGGCCGCCGAGGGACCGATGATGGCGAGGCTATCGCCCGGGGCCAGGGCGAAGCTGATGCCCTTGATCATCGCCACCCCCTGGCCAGGGAAGGCGTAGCTCACCCGCTCCGCCGCCAGGGCGCCGGTCGGCGCGGGCAGCGGCCGGCCGGGCGGGCGCTGCGCTGGCTGGGCGAGGAAGCCCTGCAGCCGGCGATAGCTTTGCCGCGTCTGCACCAGCTGCTTCCAGCCGCCGATCATCATCTCCACCGGCGCCAGGGCGCGGCCCATGATGATCGAGGCGGCGATCGAGGCGCCGGCGGTGAGTTCTTGTTGCAGCACCAGCCAGGCGCCCACGCCGAGCACGGCGATCTGCACCGCGAGGCGGCAGAATTTGGTGACCGCCACCAGCACCGCGGCGCGGTCCGCGGCGCGCTGCTGCGGTTCGGCCATCTCGGCCACAGGCTCTCGCCAGCGGGCCATCACGGCCGTCAGCATGCCCATGCTGTCGATCACTTCCGCATTGCGGGCGATGCCGTCGGCCCGGCGCTGCGCGGCCAGCCCGGCGACATTGGCCGCCCGCAGCAGCCGGGCGGTGGAGAGTTCCGAAAGCACGGTCAGGCCGAACAACACCAGCGCGCCGCCAAGCGCGATCCAACCCATCAGCGGGTGCAGCAGGAAGATGACGGCGATGTAGATGGGCACCCAGGGCACGTCGAACAGCGCCAGCGCGGTGGGCGAGGCGAGGAAGCCGCGGCAGATCGCAAGGTCGCGCAGCGCCTCCATCCGATAGCCCTGCCCGCGCAGCGTCCCCTCAATGGCGCGGACGAAGCCTGCGGGTGCCACGCGGTGTTCCACCCAGGCGCCGATGCGCTGCATGACCTGCCCGCGCACCGCTTCCAGCAGCGCCAGCACCAGCACGGCGAACAGCGCGATCAGGCTGAGATAGGCCAGCGTATCGAGGCTGCGGGTGGTCAGCACCCGGTCGAAGACCTGCATCATGTAAAGCGAGGTGGTCAGCTGCAGCAGGTTCACCACGCCGCTGAACACACCGACCAGCACCAAAGGCACGCGGCAACGCGCCAGGGCCACGGCCAGCGGTGTCCTGGGGCCGATCCCGTCGATGCGGGCCATTGCCATGTCCGGTCCCCTTCTTGCCACAAAACCAGGCGCGCGATCAGGCGCGCGGTCCGCCCGGGGCAGCTTAGGCAGGCAAAGCTGGATAATTCGTTGCTCGCCCCCCGCCGGATCGGCCTTGCCGGGGCCAGGGGCGCGGCCTAGGTGGAAGGCTCCCGCGCAGCCAAGGAGCCCGGCGATGCAACGACGCGACCTGATGAAGCTGGCCATGGCCGCCCCCGCCGCCGGGCTGGCCGCCCCCGCCCTGGCCCAGGGCGAAAACCGGGTGCTGAAATTCATTCCCCAATCCGATGTCGCGGTGATCGATCCCATCGTCACCACCGCCTATGTCACCCGGCACCACGCCTTCCTGATCTACGACACGCTCTATGGCCTGGACGCCAAGTTCAAGCCGCAGCCGCAGATGGCCGAGGGGCATGCGGTCGAGGATGGCGGCCGGCGCGTCACCATCACGCTTCGCCCGGGGCTGAAATTCCACGATGGCGCCCCGGTGCTGGCCAAGGATGCCGTCGCCTCCATCAAGCGCTGGTGGGCGCGCGATGCCATGGGCCAGGCGATCAATGCCGCCTGTGAGGAGCTGGTCGCCGATGACGACCGCCGCCTGACCTTCCGGATGAAGAAGCCCTTCGCCCTGCTGATCGACGCGCTGGCCAAGCCGGCCAGCCCGGTCTGCTTCATCATGCCGGAGCGCATCGCCTCGGGCGACCCGAACGTCCCCTTCAAGGAGATCATGGGCAGCGGCCCCTATCGGTTCAAAGCCGATGAGCGGGTGCCGGGCAGCCTGCTGGTCTATGAGCGCAACCCGGACTACGTGCCGCGCGCCGATGGCCCGAATGAGTGGACCGCCGGGCCGAAGCGGGTGAATTTCGACCGCGTCGAATGGCGCGTGACCCCCGATGCCTCGACCGCCGGTAGTGCCCTGCAGGCCGGCGAGGTGGATTGGTGGGAACAGCCCACCGCCGACCTGCTGCCGCTGCTGAAGCGCAACCGCGCCATCAAGACCGAGCTCTATGACCCGACCGGCCTGCTTGGCCTTGTGCGCTTCAACCACCTCCACCCGCCCTTCAACAACCCGGCCATCCGCCAGGCGCTGCTCGGCGCGGTGAACCAGGGGGATTACATGTCGGCGGTGATCGGCACCGATCCGTCGATGTGGAAGGACAAGGTCGGCTTCTTCCCGCCCGGCACACCCTTCGCGTCCGATGCCGGCATGGCGCCGCTGCTGGGCGCCCGCGACTACGGCAAGGTCAAGGCCGACCTCGCCGCCGCCGGCTATAAGGGTGAGAAGGTGGTCCTGCTGGCGGCGACCGACTTCCCGACGCTGAACGCGCTGTCGCAGGTGACCCAGGACATCCTGCAGAAATCGGGAATGAACGTCGATTACGTCGCGACCGACTGGGGCAGCGTCGTCACCCGCCGGGCCAATCGCAACGCGCCCGACCAGGGCGGCTGGAACATCTTCTGCACCTTCTTCTCCGGCCTCGATTTCTTCTCCCCCGCCGGGCACATCGCGCTGCGCGGCAACGGGCTCGCCGCCTGGCCGGGTTGGCCGACCATGCCGAAGGTCGAGGAGATGCGGATGGCCTGGTTCGATGCCCCCGATATGGCCGCGCAGCAGAAGATCGCCGCCGATATCCAGGCGGAAGCCTTCCGTGAGGTGCCCTACCTGCCGCTCGGGTCCTATTTCCAGCCCTGGTCCTACCGCACCAATCTCAGCGGGGTGCTGGGCGGCATGCCGCTGTTCTGGAACGTGAAGAAGGGCTGACGCCCGGCGCCGTTCGGCGCCCTGATTCGCTGGCATCCCGTGGCGGGCCGTGGTTCATTCCCACCAAGCCCAACCACAGGGATGCCGGGGATCATGCAAAGACGAGAGTTTCTGGCCGCGGCCGGCGCCGCGCTCACTGCACCTGCCTTGGCCCAGCCGGCGGGCAGCCGGGTGCTGCGCTTCATGCCGCAGAGCGACCTTGGGATCGTCGATCCCATCATCACCACCGCCTATGTCACCCGCCACCATGGCTTCATGGTGTTCGATACGCTCTACGGCATGGATGCCGAGTTCAACGTCACGCCGCAGATGGCCGTGGGCCACAAGGTGGAGGAGGAGGGCCGCCGCTGGACGATCGGGCTGCGCCCGGGGCTGACCTTCCATGATGGGGAGCCGGTGCGGGCGCGCGACTGCGCCGCCTCCATCCATCGCTGGTCGGCCCGCCACCCGCTGGGCCAGGAGCTCGCCGCGCGGCTGGAAGCGCTGGAGACGCCCGATGACCAGACCCTGGTCTTCCGGCTGAAGAAGCCCTTCGCCCTGCTGGCCGATGCGCTGGGCAGCCTCGTCACCCCCTGTTGCTTCATCATGCCAGAGCGCCTGGCCAAGACCGATGCGTCGAAGCCGGTCACCGAGATGATCGGCAGCGGCCCCTTCCGCTTCGAGGCGAAGGAGCGGGTGCAGGGCAGCCGCTTCGTCTACAGCAAGTTCGACCGCTACGCCCCGCGCCCCACCGGCACGCCGAGCTGGACCGCCGGGCCCAAGGTGGTGCACCTCGACCGGGTGGAATGGCTGGTGACGCCCGACCCTGCCACCGCCGCCGCCGCGTTGCAGAACGGCGAGATGGATTGGTGGGAGGTGCCGACCGCCGACCTGCTGCCGATGCTGCAGAAGAACCGCGCCATCATGGTGGATAATCCGAACCCCACCGGCCTGCTGGGCTGGGGGCGCTTCAATCATCTGCACCCGCCTTTCAACAATCCGGGCATCCGCCGCGCGCTGCTGGGCGCCATCAATCAGGCGGATTTCATGACCGCGGTGATCGGCACCGATAACAGCCTGTGGCGGGAGGGGGTGGGTTTCTTCCCCCCTGGCACGCCGCTGGCGAGCGATGCCGGCCTGGGCGCGCTGGCCGGCCCGCGCGATTACGCCAAGGTGAAGGCTGATCTGGCGGCCGCCGGCTACAAGGGCGAGAAGGTGGTGCTGCTGGCCGCCACCGATTTCCCGACGCTG
>CAITYE010000223.1 GCA_903896535.1 uncultured Paracraurococcus sp. | reverse complement strand
GCTTTCACTGGCCCGCAATCGCCGGGCGGAAACCTTCGGTTTCCTGGGCTGCGCGGCACGGGCCGCAGCGCCCATGTGGGCGCTCGGTACGCGGCAAGGCCGCGCGCCCAGGTCTCAGGCCCGGGCAACGTGCCAGGGGTAGGGGGAGGTCCCTTTCAATACGTCCTTCAGGCCGCGATGCGCGGTCTTGATGAAGAACTGGCCGAGCGGCAGTACCGGCGCATTGGTAAAGCTCTCGGTCTGGATCGCCTCGGCGAGACGGTTTTGCTCCGCGCTATTGGTTGCTTGCAGCCATTCCCCGGCCAGTTGTTCGACCTTGTCATTGCGGTACCAGCCGAACCAGCCGCGTTCGCCTTGGCCGCGCAAGGTCGCATTCACCGCCGGGTTCATGATGGCGATCCCCGGCCACCAGGTGTGAAAGATCGACCAGCCCCCCTGCTCGGGCGGCGCCTTGCTCGCGCGGCGCTGAACTAGGCTGCCCCAGTCGGTCTCGATCAACTCGACATTCATGCCGATTTTTTTCAGCACATCGGCGGTGATCTGGCCGAAGGGGGCGATGGTCGGAAAATCGGTCGGGTTGATGATGACCACCTTCTCACCCTTGTAGCCAGCGGCCTGCAGGTCGGCCTTCACTTTGGCCAGGTCGCGCGCCCCGGCCAGCGGATTGCCGGCGGGCGGCACCGCATAGGGCGTGCCGCAAGGCCACATGGATGCGCAGGCCCGCCAAGCCTCCGCGTCGTTGGCGGTCACCGCACGGACATAATCTTCCTGGTTCACCGCACTCAACAGGGCGCGGCGGATCGCCGGGTTATCGAAGGGAGGGTGCAAGGTGTTGAAGCGGGCAAAGCCGATATAGCCGAGGGTGTTGGCGATTTCGACCGTGATCGCCCGGTTGCGTTTGAGTGCTGGGATCAGGTCCGCGTTCACCTGTTCCCACCAGTCGATCTCGCCCGATTGCAGGGCCGCCGCTGCGGTCGCACTGTCGGGGATGATGGTCCATTCGATTCGCTCAAAATGGGCGACCTTGCCGCCGGCAGTGCGGCTCGGCGCGCCCGCGCGGGGCACATAGCCCTCGAACCGCGCATAGGCGGTGCGACTGCCTGAGACATAGTCGCCGGGGAGGAAGCGATAGGGGCCGGAGCCCACGATCTCCGTGACCTGTTGGAAGGGATCGGTCTTCGCCAGCCGCTCCGGCATGATGAAGGGCACCACTGAGACGGGCTTGGACAGCGCCTCCAACAGCATCGGAAAGCGATGCTTGAGGCGAATGCGCACGGTGCGGTCATCTGCTGCGCCCCATTCCTCAACCGCGGCGCCGACCGATTGGCCGAACGTGTCACGGCGCGACCAGCGGGCGAGCGAGGCCGCGCAATCCTGGGCCCGCACCGGGGTATTGTCGTGGAAGCGCAGCCCTTCGCGCAGCCGGATGGTCCAGGTCAGGCCATCGTCGGAGACGCCATGCCCCTCCGCCATCTGCGGTGCGATACGCAAATCGTCAGTCAGACCAAAGAGTGTGTCGTACACCGTCCAGCCGTGATTTTCCGTGACCGCGGCGGTGGTCCAGATTGGGTCGAGCGATGTGAGGTTGGCCTGCGGAACGAAGCGCAGCGTGCGCGCCCGGATATCCTGGGCGAGTGAAGGCGTGGCGAGGCTGGCTGTGGTAATGGCAAGCAGGCTGCGGCGGCGCATGGTATTGTCTCCCCCTGGCGCCGGCATGCTGCCATCGCCGTTGCGGGGTAAGGAAGTATTTTTGGCGACCAACCCAGCGAGTTTCGCCGCAAGCGGCCTGCGATGCCGGCCAAAGCGGGGATTGTATCACCGGCAGGCCTTGGCTGGGTTAGGGGCGGGACGACTGGTGGGTGCACAAGGATTCGAACCTTGGACCCGCTGATTAAGAGTCAGCTGCTCTACCAACTGAGCTATGCACCCGCCGGTCAAGGTGACGCCCGACCGAAGCCCGGCTTGTAGCGACCGCGGCGGCTTTGTCCAGCCCCTTGCAGGCCCCTGGTACGGGCGGCTTGAGCGCAGTGTTGATCTGCCCGAAACTCCGGACGTCGCAAGGAGACGGATCATGGAGTGGGACCGGTTCAATCAGACGGGCGAGTGCGCCCCCCGTGCCCGCCCGTCGTCCCGCCACGCCGGCTTGATTGCCGACCTCAGGCAGGGCGATCGCAACGCCTGGCATCCGTCGGGGCGACGAGCCTGCGATCGCGGCCGGCGGATGAAGGTGGCGGCGTAGTGGTGCGCTTTCCCGATCTTGCCTTCTCCCGCCCCGATGCGGCGACGCTGGCCGCGGCGCGAACGGCGGTGGAGGCACGGCTGGAGGCCGGCGATCTGCCCGGGGCGCTCGCGCTTTGGGACCGCCAGCGGCGGGACTACGAAAGCTGGTCGTCGCTGGTGCATCTGCGCTTCGCCCAAGATACCGCCGATGCCGCTGCAAAGGCGGAGCGCGAATACGCCGATGCGCTGGAGCCGGTCGCGACCGGGCACGCCACGGCGCTGAAGCAGCGCCTGCTGATGTTGCCCGACCAGGCGGCGCTGGCGGCGGCGGCCGGGGCCCATCCGGTCGCGCTTTGGGATCTGGATGTCACGACCTTCACCCCTGACATCGCCGCGGATCTGGAGACGGAAGCGAAGCTCGCGGCGCAGTACTCAGAACTGCTTGCCAGTGCGCGGCTCTCGATCAGCGGGCAGGACGTGAACCTCGCGGGCCTGGCCCCGTATGCGGAGGACCGGGACCGTGCGGTGCGCCAGGCGGCGGAACGTCAGCGCTGGGGCTTCTTTGCCGCGCAGGGCGAAGCGCTGGATGCGATCTACGATGCTCTCGTGACGCTGCGCCACGGCATGGCGCAGAAGCTCGGCTATCCAAATTTCATCCCGCTCGCCTACCGGCGTCTGCGGCGGGTCGATTACGGCCCAACCGAGGTGGCGCGTTACCGCGACGAGGTGCGCCAGCACGTCGTGCCCCTGGTGGCCCGGTTGCTGGAACGCCGCCGCGCCGCGCATGGCTGGGACAAGCTACGCTTCTGGGACGAAGCTCTGATCGATCCGGCGGGGAACCCGAAGCCGATCGGTGGGCATGACGAACTCTGCGCCGCCGCTGGGGCGATGTTCACCCGCATGCACCCAGCACTCGCCGATTTCTGGCAGCGTCTTTCGGGGGGTGGCTTCATCGACCTGAAGAACCGCCCGGGCAAACAGGGTGGCGGCTTCTGCACAAGCTTTCCGTCCATCGGCATGCCCTTCATCTTTGCCAATTTCACCGGCACGCATGGCGATATCGCGGTCTTCACCCATGAGATGGGGCACGCCTTCCAGAACTGGGAGAGTCGCGGCCTTGCTGCGATCGATTGCCTTTGGCCGAGCATGGAGGCGGCTGAGATCCACTCCATGTCGCTGGAGTTCCTGACCCACCCGCATATGGACCTGCTGGTCGGTGCGGGCGCGGCGGAGCGGTTTCGGCGGATGCACCTGGAAGCCTCGCTCGCCTTCCTGCCCTACGGCGTCTGCGTCGATCACTTCCAGCACGAGATCTACGCGAACCCGACGGCGACACCCGCGGAGCGCCACGCCATCTGGCAAAGGCTGGAGCGGCTCTATATGCCTTGGACAGATTACGGCGACCTCGCCTATCCGGCGAAGGGCGGTCGCTGGCAGGCGAAGCCGCATATCTACCGCTCGCCCTTCTATTACATCGACTACACGCTGGCCCTTTGCTGTGCGCTGCAATTTTGGGTGCGCGCGGGCCGTGATCCGGCTGGTGCGCTGGCCGACTACGTCGCGCTCTGCGGCCGCGGCGGCTCGCAGCCTTTCCTTGGGCTGGTACGTTCGGCCGGCCTTGCCTCGCCCTTCGTCCCCGGTGCCCTGGCCGAGGTTGTGGCTGCAGCAGAACGAGAGCTGCTCGGATAAAAGGAGACCATCATGCAGCTCGATGCCACGGCGCAGGGCGTCTACGTCATCGCGCCCACACCCTTCCATCCGGATGGCCGGATCGATGAGGCCAGCACCGAACGGATGACCGAGTTCTTCCTTGGGGTCGGCGCCGAGGGGATGACCATCCTCGGCGTACTGGGTGAGGCGCCGAAGCTCGATCAGGCCGAGGCGTTGGCCTTTACCCGCCGTGTTGTGCAGCGCGCGGGGCGGGCGCCGATCATCGTCGGCGTCTCCGCGCCTGGCTTCGCCGCCATGCGTGGGCTGGCCCTTGGTGCGATGGATGCCGGGGCCGCCGGCGTGATGATCGCCCCGCCCCCGTCACTCCGGACCGATGATGCGGTGGTCACCTATTATCATCAGGCAGTGGAGGCCATCGGCGAGACAATCCCCTTTGTGCTGCAAGACTATCCGCAGCTCTTTCAGGTGCAGATGACGCCGGGGGTGATCCGCCGCATCGTCCAGGACTTGCCTTCGTGCGTCATGCTGAAGCACGAGGACTATCCCGGGCTCGAGAAGATTTCCGCGCTCCGTCGCTTCGAGGCGGAAGGGACGCTGCGTCGTATCTCCATGCTCTGCGGCAATGGCGGCATGTTCCTCGACTTCGAGATGGAACGCGGCGCCGACGGGGCGATGACCGGCTATGCCTTCCCCGACATGCTGGTGGAGCTGGTCCGGCTTGCCAAGGCCGGGGAGCGGGATCGGGCCCACGACCTGTTCGACGCGCACCTGCCGTTGTTGCGCTACGAATTGCAGCCCGGGGTTGGGCTGGCCGCGCGGAAATATGTGCTGATGCGCCGGGGTGTGATTGCCAGCGATGCCCAGCGGCGGCCGGCGGGGGCGCTGACCGCCGCGGCGCGGGCGGAGGTTCACTATCTGCTGTCCCGTGTCGCCCGGCACGATAAGCGGGCGGCGCTGTAGCCTACGGGCCGACAGCAGATCGCCCCATTCAAGCTGGCTTCAGGCCACCGCAGCCGGGCAAACGGCAGGCTGCGTATCAGCTTTGCCATAGCCAAAGTCAGGTTGCGACAGCGCGCGGCATGGGCGCCGTCATAGATATGTCATACGTTCATCATCGAAGTGTCGCGCTTCTTCCCCTATCTCCCTGAAACTCCAGCGAGGCACGGCGGGGCGAGCAGCATGCTCAGCATCGAAGGGTTGTCCCGGGAGTTTTCCGGGCGAAAGGCGCTGGACAGCCTCACTCTGGCCATCCAGCCTGGCGAGTTTGTGGGCGTGATCGGCCGGTCTGGGGCCGGCAAATCGACGCTGCTCCGGCTGATCAATCGCCTGGTCGAGCCGAGCGCGGGCCGCGTTCGCTGGGATGATGTCGATGTTACCGCCCTGCGGGGGCGGGAGCTGCGGCAATGGCGCGCCCGCTGCGCCATGATCTTCCAGCAGTTCAACCTCGCTGGCCGGCTGGATGTCCTGACCAATGTGCTGGTCGGACGGCTGCATCAGGTGCCGACCCATCGCGCCCTGCTGCGGCTGTGGTCTGATGAGGATCGCGCCATGGCGCTTGCCGCGCTGGAAATGCTCGACATGGCGGGCTTCGCGGCGCAGCGGGCGGAACGCCTTTCCGGCGGCCAGCAACAACGGGTGGCCATCGCCCGCGCCCTGGTTCAGGAGCCGCGGCTGATCCTGGCCGATGAGCCGGTCGCCTCGCTCGATCCGCGCAATACACGGATCGTGATGGAGGCACTGGCGACGATCAACAGCCGCTTCGGGATCACCGTGCTCTGCAACCTGCATTCGCTCGATCTGGCGCGCCTTCACTGCACACGTCTGGTCGGACTGGCTGCTGGCCGCCTCGTCTTCGATGGCAAGCCGACGGACCTGACCGATGCCGCAGCGCAGGCGCTTTATGGGATTGAGGCGAATGAGATTCTCGATATCCCTGCCGCAGCCCTCGCCTGACCCGCCCGCCTCAACCACGGAGAGCGCCATGATCACCCGCCGTATCTTTGCCACCGCCGGCCTTGTCGGTATCCCCGCCCTGGTCGGCGCCCAAACTTGGCGCAGCACCTATCCGGAGCTGACCTTTGCCATCGTGCCGTCGGAGAATGCCTCTGGCGTCGTCGATCGCTGGACACCCTTCACGACCTACCTGAGCAACCAACTGGGCACGAAAGTTACGCTGCGGGTTGCCAATGATTACGCGGCGGTGATCGAGGGGCAGCGCGCGGGCAACATTCACATCGCCAGCTATGGCCCCTCCGCCTTCGCCCGGGCCTTGATGACTGGCGCCCCGATCGAGGCATTTGCGATCGAGGTGAATGAGGATGGAACCAAGGGCTACTACTCGGTCCTCTATGTCAGAAAGGACAGCCCTGCACAGCGGATCGAAGACCTGAAGGGGAAAAATTTCGGCCTGGTCGACCCGAACTCGACCTCCGGCAACAACGTCCCGCGCTACGCGCTCAACAAAATGGGGATAAACCCGGAACAGTTCTTTGGCCGCGTCGTCTATACCGGCAGCCACGAGAACGCAGTGATCGCCCTGCAACAGGGCACGGTCGATGTCGCGGCAAATTGGTGGAACGATGAGAGGGAAAGCAATCTGATGCGGATGGAGCGGAAGAACATGGCGAAGTACGCCGACTTCCGAATCATTTTTCGTTCTGATCAGATCGTGAACTCGCCAATGGCATATCTGACGACGCTGCCGGCCGCGCTTCGCAGCGCCATCCGCACCTCGGTGCTGGAGATGCCCCAAAAAGACCCCCAGAATTTCAACCGCCTCTACGACGGCAAGATGCGCCCCTGGGAGCCGGTCGATAACGCCGCCTATGAGCCGATCATCGAGCTGAATAAATTCGTCGACGGGCTTCGCCGGCAACGTAGCTGAGCAGATGTCCCTGGCCTTGCCGTCGCTGCCGGCGCCACGCCTGGCAGCGCTGAATGCGGCCTACGCCGAGGCGAGGCGCGCCTCCCGCCAACGCATACTGCTTGGCGCCGTGCTCGTCCTCGGCCTGGCGTTGGCCAGCGGCTGGATGGCCGATGTTGATCTCGGCATGCTTTGGAGTCGGGGCGGACAGTTCTTCGACTATTTCGGCCGCCTGCTGCGGCTGGAGAGCGGGCCACGCGCAGGCGCATGGGTCTGGACCGACCCGGCGGAATGGTTCTGGGGGCTCGCTCACTGGCTGACGTTGCTGGGTGACACGGTTCTCATGGCCTATGTCGGCACGCTGGTGGGCGCGGCTGCCGGCTTTGCGCTGGCCTTGATGGCCGCAGCCAATCTCGTCGCCAGCGGTCCGTTGCGGTGGCTTGCCAAGCGGATGCTGGAGGTCTGCCGCACCGTCCCGGATATCGTCTTTGCCCTGGTCTTCGTCATCGCCTTTGGCCTTGGGCCACTGCCAGGCGTCCTGGCACTGGCCATCCACAGCGCTGGCGCATTGGGCAAGCAGGCCGTCGAAATCATCGAGAATATCGACCGCCATCCTGTCGAAGGCTGTCTTGCCGCCGGCGCCAATTGGCTCTCAACCATTCGCTTCGGTGTCCTGCCGCAGGTCCTGCCTGGGCTTCTGGCCTATGGCCTGCTGCGTTTCGAGGTCAACGTGCGTAGCGCTGCCGTGCTTGGCTTCGTTGGTGCCGGTGGCATCGGCCAGGAATTGATCGAGGCAATCCGCAAATTCTATTACAACGACGTGGCGGCGCTGCTGGTCCTGATTATGCTGACGGTCAGCTTGATCGATATCGTGACCAGCCAATTGCGACACCGTCTGCAGGACGCGGAGCTGCGGTGATGAGGCTGCCCGCCCATGAGATCAGCGGCCTGAGGGCTTCCAGCATCACGCGGCTGCCGGCCATTCGCCAGGCCTATCCCGACGCCTTCCGGCGGCTGAATGCGGGTCGTCTCGCAATGGGCGCGCTGTGTCTTTGCGGGCTCGCGCTGTTCCTGTTCGGCATCGCCCGCTTGGAGATCGCCCCGCGCCGCCTTCTGACCGGTAGCGGCCAATTGCTGCATTTCTTAACCTTGATGTGGCCGCCCCTGCCCCCGTCGGGCGCCCAGGCCATCGGCATCCTGAAGGCCTTGGGCGAGACGCTGGCGATTGCGTTTCTGGGCACGCTCGGGGCAGCGATCATCGCTTTTCCACTCGGACTGCTCGCCGCGCGCAACACCACGATGAACCAGGCGTTGCGGTTCCTGACGCGGCGTGGCCTGGACGGTATTCGGGCGATCGATGCGCTGATCTGGGCACTGATCTGGGTCAGTGTCGTCGGCCTCGGTCCCTTCGCGGGCGTATTGGCGATCCTCACCTCCGACATCGGCACCTTCGGGAAGCTGTTCTCGGAAGCGATCGAGGCCGCTGACCGCAAGGCCCAGGAGGGGATCATCGCCGCGGGCGGTGACGATGTATCCCGGGTTGGCTTCGGGGTCCTGCCCCAGGTATTGCCGGTGCTTGCCGGCCAGGTGCTTTATCTGTTTGAGAGCAATGTGCGTTCGTCCAGCATCATCGGCATCGTCGGTGCTGGCGGCATCGGCCTGCATCTCGCCGAGATGATTCGCACGCTCGAATGGCCGAGTGTCGCCTTC
Source organism: uncultured Paracraurococcus sp. (assembly GCA_903896535.1). Classification (GTDB taxonomy): domain Bacteria; phylum Pseudomonadota; class Alphaproteobacteria; order Acetobacterales; family Acetobacteraceae; genus CAITYE01. Next base: position 8,859 of record CAITYE010000223.1, on the reverse strand, counting down.
ATCGTCGTGCTGATGCTGCTCGTCGTCACCGCGATTGATGCCCTGTCAACCCGGCTACGCGCGGCGATCGCTGGCAACGCTACTGCTTAGAGCGCGATGCGTTGAGGCGGAATCGCCGAAGGCGCTGAATCGCGCGATCCAACACATGCTAGAGCGGGCTGCGTGAACGCATGTGAACGCAGCATGCTCTAGAGCGGAATGCGTTGAGCCGGCATCGCCGAAACACTGAATCCCGCGACGAACCAAACGTCAGAGCAGGGTGCGTGAGCGAATACGAACGCAGCACGCTCCAGAGAAACAACCGTTCAGGTGGACTCACCTGAACGGGTTTCTGGCTCTGGAAAACATCATGCCTGCTCTAGGCTTTCCCCGTCGGGCGCGGCCGATAGCGCCAGACGCTGGCAGGTGGGAAGTTCAGCGGCGTCCAGGCGCGCCGCATCGCGCTGAGGTTCAACGCCCGATGCTTCAAGGGCGAGGTTACACAATAGCTATAGAGAAGGAAGCCGCGCCCTGGGGCGATGGCCTCGACTGAGTCCACGAAACGGCGCTGTTCGGCCAGTGGCAGAAGCACCAGTGGGATGCCGCAGATCACCGTTCCGATGCGCCCATGCCAGCGTGGCGGGATCACTTCGGGCAGCCGAAATGCATCGCCGCAGAGCACCGTCGCCCCCGGCAAGGCGTGCTGCAGATGCTCGGCCATTTCCGGCACGATCTCGACGACCGCCAATCTTTTCGCCGGTACGCCGGCGGCGAGCAACGCCCGAGAGATCACGCCGGTCCCAGCGCCGAGTTCCAAGACCACCTCATCCTCACCACACGTCACCTCGGCGGCGACACGCCGGCAAAGCGCTGACGAAGAGGGGATGATTGAGCCCATCTGCAGGGGGTTGGCCAGCCATCGCCTGAAGAACAGCGCAGCATTCGTAAGGCTACCGGCGTCTGCGGAATTCTGAACCAGGGTATTCTGCATCGCTTTCTCCTTCAGGTGATGGGCGGTACCAGGACTGGCAGGACCATGGTCGATTCGGTGATGTTTGCCTCGCCCCGGCCGGCGGGATCGCCATCGATCTGGCGTGGCACTGTCGGTGAGAGCAGTCGGATCTGGGACGCGTGATGCAGGCTGACGCCCGCCAAGCGGGGCAGCAGGTCCAAGGGCAGGGCGAGGCCGGCGAGCGCCGTCGCCCAGGGGCCGCCGTTGCGGAACAAGGCAACGTGGAACCCCGGCGCATCTGGCCGCGCGCCCGGGGCGAGAAGATGGCGTCCGGCATAAAGGCGGCCCTTGCTGACAATCACGCTGGCTGCCTCCGCACGGACTCCGTCCAGTTCCACCGTGCAGAGCGGGAAGTCGTAGCGCGGTAATTCGCGGGCCGCCTGGATCACATAGGCCGCGCGGCCCAGCCGGCGTTTCAGCCGCAGATCGATCGCGTGGACCACGGCAGCGTCGAACCCGGCCCCGAGCATCTGGACGAAGAGCCGGCTGCTACCATCGGCGAAGCTTGCGCGCCCGGGCCGAAGCTGACGAAGGCGTCCGGAGACGAGTGTGGCGGCGAGTGCCGCCGGGGCGTTCGGCAAGCCGAGTTCGAGGGCCAGGACATTCGCGGTACCCAGCGGTAGGATGCCAAGATTGGCGGCGCTGCCCAGAACACCCTCGGCGACTTCCGCGATCGTGCCGTCGCCGCCAGCGGCAACCACAAGTCGGGCACCGCCTGCTACGGCCATGCGTGCGAGGCGCTGAGCGTCACCGCGGCCCTGTGTCTCCTGCACTTCCGGCTTGCAGCCGAGGGCAGCGAGTTCCGCCAATACGGCCCGCAGTCGTCCATGGCGTCGCCGGCCCGCTGCAGGGTTGAAGATGACGATCATCGGGGTCGCAGGTTAGGGCAGGCCGATTGCAATTTCGTGGCGCTTTCACGGCCTAGTGATGACGCTGCTGCGCAGACCTTGTCATCCAAGATTCACCCTGAAATCGAAGGGCTTGGTCTACTTGCCCTTCCAGACAACGGCGGGCGAATCGGATGCACCTGACCGACACGAGGCTGCGGGTTCGCAGCATCTTCATTTCCGACCTGCACCTCGGCACGCGCGGTAGCCAGGCGGAGCGACTGCTCGGCTTCCTGCAAGGCACGGAGTGCGAGACTCTCTATCTCGTCGGGGACATCTTCGACGGATGGCGGATGCGTAAGTCGTGGTATTGGCACGACAGCTTCGATGCAGTTCTGCGCCACGTCCTCGGCATGGCCCGGCGCGGTGTCAAAGTGATCTATATTCCGGGCAACCACGATGAAGCCTTGCGCGGCTGGCTGGGGTTGGAGATGGCCGGTATTCGGCTGCAGGCGGAAGCGATCCACGAGGCAGCTGATGGCCGGCGCTACTTGGTCATTCATGGTGATGAGTTCGACGGGGTGATCCGCTACGCCAAGTTTCTCGCGCATCTCGGTGACTGGGCTTATGAATGGGCCTTGGTCTTGAATAGGCTGTTCAATGTCGCGCGTCGCTGGTGCGGCTACCCTTATTGGTCACTCTCCCAATGGCTGAAGCTGCAGGTCAAGGGCGCGGTCAAGGCGATTGATAATTTCGAGCATGCCCTTGCCGGCGAAGCCAAGCGTCGCGGCCTGGACGGCGTGATCTGCGGCCATATTCATCACGCCGAGCAGCGTGAGGTTGACGGCGTGCAGTACATGAACAGCGGTGACTGGGTCGAGAGTTGCTCGGCTTTGGTTGAGCATCGGGATGGGCGCTTTGCGCTGATCGACTGGATCGCCACCGAGCGCATGAGCCCGGCCGGACGCGCGCCAGCGGAAGCCCTGGCCTGAGCATGCACCGGCAAAGGGGGGCAGTGATTGGCGGATCGACATCGCGCCTGCGGCTGCTGATCGTCTCCGACGCCTGGACCCCCCAGGTGAACGGCGTGGTCCGCACCGTCGCAACGGTTGCCGATGAGCTGCGGGTGAATGGCGATGTTGTCGAGGTCATCGGCCCCGATCGCTTTCGGACCTTTCCCTTGCCAAGCTACCCGGAGATTCGCATCGCACTGGCGCCGCGGCGACGCCTTGCCGCCTTGGTCAAGGCCTTTGGTCCGGAGGCCGTGCATATCGCGACGGAAGGTCCGCTGGGTTGGGCAATGCGGGCGCTCTGCCGCCACCGCGGCTGGCCCTTCACGACAAGCTTTCATACCCGCTTCCCGGATTACCTGCAGGCCCGCACCGGCCTGCCGCCGCGCTTCGCGTGGGCGATGCTGCGCCGGTTTCACGCCGCGGGGGATGGCGTCTTCGCTGCGACGCCGTCGCTGTGCCAAGAACTCACCGAGCGGGGCTTCTCCGATGTCCGGCCCTGGAGCCGCGGGGTCGATCTCGGCGCTTTTCACACCGTGCCACGGGATGCCTGGGACCACTTGCCCAAGCCGGTCGCCCTTTATGTGGGGCGTGTCGCGGTGGAGAAGAATATCGAGGCTTTCCTCAAGCTCGATCTACCAGGCAGCAAGGTGGTCGTGGGTGACGGACCGCTCCGCGCGGAGTTGGAACGGCGGTATCCGTCGGTTCACTTTGCCGGTTGGCGGAGCGGCGAGGCCCTGTCGCGCGCTTATGCCGGGGCGGATGTCTTCGTTTTTCCATCGCAGACAGATACGTTCGGGTTGGTCTTGCTCGAGGCCATGGGATGTGGAACGCCGGTCGCCGCTTACCCGGTGATGGGGCCGCGGGATGTCGTCGTGCCGGGCACCGGCGTGTTGGATTGGGATCTGCGGCAAGCGACCTTGCGGGCGATGGCCTGCGATCGGGCAGTTTGCCGCAAGCATGCAGAGGGATTTGGCTGGGCCGATTGCGCGGCGGCTTTTCGCCGGCAACTGGTGCCGCTGCCCGCAGGGGCCTAAAGCAAGGTCCATTCAGACGGAATCGTCTGAACGGATCTCCTACTCTGGAAAATATCGATCCTAGAGTAGCTCATCTTCGTTCTGATCGATCACCGCGTGATCCATCAGAACGGAGGCTGCCCTAGAGCGCGATGCGTTGAGGCGGAATCGCCGAACGCGCTGAATCACGCGATCCAACAAATGCTAGAGCGGGCTGCGTGAACGCATGTGAACGCACCACTAGCCATTGATTTGGTGGGCCGATTCACCCGACGCTTGGGTACCAAGCGTCGGGATCGGACCACTAGCGAATCGGCCGGCGTCCCACCTGCACCGCGAACTCCCGCTCCGTGCCGTCGCGCAGCACCTGCAGGCGCACGGTTTGGCCGGGCGCCACCGCCGCGACACTGCGCACCAGGGCGCGCGCGCTCTCGGCCTTCTCGCCGTTCACGGAGAGCACGACATCTCCCTGGCGCATCCCCGCCCGCGCCGCCGGGCTGTTTGGCTCGACGCCCGCGACCAGCACGCCCGGGCCTTGGCGACGGCCGCTTTCGGGCGCCGCGTCGGCCACCGAGACGCCGAGCCAGCCGCGATCCACCCGCCCATCGCGGAGCAGGCGCTCGATCACCGGGCGGGCCAAGTCCGAAGGCGTGGCGAAGCCTACCCCCGCACTGGCGCCTGAAGGCGAGTAGATGGCAGTATTGATGCCGATTACTTCGCCGGCCTGGTTGAACAGCGGCCCCCCGGAGTTGCCCGGATTGATCGCCGCATCGGTCTGGATGAAGTCATCGAACGGGCCGGCCCCGATCTCCCGCCCACGGGCGGAGACAATGCCGACGGTGATGGAGCCACCGAGGCCGAAGGGGTTGCCGGCGGCAATCACCCAGGACCCGATGCGCGCCGCGGCCGAACTGCCCCAGGTGACAGCAGCCAGCGGGGCTTTCGGTTCGATCCGCAGGAGGGCGAGGTCGGTCAGCTCATCCTGGCCGATCACCCGGGCCGGATAGTCCGTGCCGTCGCGCAATTGGACGACGACCCGGCTGGCATTGCCGATCACATGGGTGTTGGTGACGATGAACCCGGCGGGGTCAATGACGAAGCCCGATCCCGCGCCCATCGTCTCCTGCTTGCCGCGCCGTTGCCGGTCCCGGAAATAGCGCTCGAACGGCGTGCCCTTCAGTTCGGGCGGCATCTCCGCATTTCGCTGTTCGCCGGTAACCGCGATGCTGACAACCGCCGGCAACACGCGCTCGGCCAGATCGGCGAAATCGGGGAGAATAGCTTGGCTCCGCTGCGCGGCGGCCGGGGCGCAGCCCTCCAGCAACGGGATGGTGAGCAGCAGCCCGCCAAGGGCAAAGCCGCGTCGCCGAACAAGGCCGGGGCAGGGCAGGGCGGGCGGAGAGGGGCTTCGCTTTCGCATCGGTGTCCGGTTCGGGGTGGGGCGCCGCGTCCCCAATCGTCGGGCTTCGGGAAATTTGTCGGCGCCACGATAGCGGCTCATTGGAGTCGTGTCTGCTAGAGCATGCTGCGTTCACATACGTTCACGCAGCCCGCTCTAGCCTTTGTTGGATCGCGCGATTCAGCGCCTTAGGCGATTCCGCCTCAACGCATCGCGCTCTAGAGCCGGCTCGGCTTCGTTCCGGATTTGGGATTTCCTTTCGCCCGAAACCCGTCCGGATAATTCGGGGGCGGCGGAGACGGCGCGCATGTCCTCCCCACAAACCGAAGGCCCATGGATTCAGAAGCGGGCGGACCGGCTCCTTTTCGGAACTGCTTGCATGCCCCGATCGGGCGGCATGGCCGGGACAGGAGTGATTCTTGAGCGACCCACCGCCTATCTGCTGAAACACGGCGTGATCCAGCCGGCCAGAGGGTGCTTCAGCGCCCCGCCGGCAGCGCCAAGGCTTCGGCGCCGCGGACAAAGGCTTCGGCCTCGGGCCCGGTCAACCACTCGCGGGTGCGGCTGATATCTTGCGCCTGGGTGCGGCACCAGGTGGCGCGGGCCCGTGCGCGCTGCCGCGGCGGCAGCAGGCTGGCAAGGAAGGCATCCCGGTCCACCGTGCCGCCTTCGCGCTGCTTCAGGCCGATGGCTGCGGCTTCGATCCGGGCGGCGCGGTCCTGAGCTGCGGTGGGCAGGTCGACGCCGCAGGCCTGGGCGGCGCGGAGCGAGCGGCCGAACAGGGTTGCGCGGTCCATCACCTCGGCCGGGCCGGGTGTGGTGGGGGGGCTGGCGCAGGCGCCGAGCACGAGCAGGGCGGCCAAGCTGCGGCGCATCGGCTAAGCCTAACAGCAACGCCCGGGGCGGGTCCAATGATTGCGCGAATCATCATTTTCGGGGCAGCGATGCGGCCAGACGGTACGCCGAGCTTGGCCATGCGCCGGCGGGTGGCGGCGGCTGTAAGCTTCGCTGCCAGCCAGCCGGAGGCGATCTTCATCCCAACCGGTGGGCAGGGGCGGCACGGCCCGCCGGAATGGCAGGCGATGGCGGCACTGCTGACGCGGGCGGGCGTCGCGCCTGGGCGGATCCTGCCGGAGCCAACCGCACGCGATACGCTCGACTCGGTGATCGCCTGTCAGGCCCTGCTGGCGGCGGAGCAGGGGCCGGTCTTCGCCGCGACCAGCCGCTTCCACATGCCGCGCTGCGTGCTGTTGCTGCATATGGCCGGGATCGCGGCCCGTCCGGTGCCGATCGGCGCCAGCACGGAGCGGCGCTTCTGGCGGCGCTGGTACTGGCGGTTGCGGGAAGTGCCGGCCATGGCTTGGGATGTGGCGCTGCTGGGCTGGTGGCGGCTGGGCCGGGCATCGACCAGGCGTTTCACGTGAAACAATTCCTATGATTGGATCTTCCAGACCTGCCGGGCCAACCGCCAGCGTCCGCAGCCGGTTTCCCCCGAGCTTCGTATAGACGGGCCTGGCGGATCGGAGACTTCTGCCACCTCCCGGCTCACCCTTCGGGTCGTGTCAGCACCGCCTCCACCGCCCCGCGCCATGCGAGCCAGGCGGCATCCGCCGCGCGCCCGGCCTCCTCGGCGGCGAGGCTGGCCGTGTTCAACTGCCGCCGCGCGTCTTCCCGGGCCGGACCGCTGCGATCTTCGGCGGCTTGGCGCGCACGTTCCAACGCCACTTGCCCGACCCCGGCCCGCGCCACCGCGGCGCGGGCCGCGTCCAGCTTCTGCCGGGCGTCCTGTAGCAGGGCGATCGTGCGCTCCAGCCCCGGCCGGCCGGGGGCCGTAGCCGGCAAGTCGCGCAGCAACGCCGTCAACTGATTGAGTGCGCGGGGCCCGCCGGGCAGGCCCGGATATCCGGCCTCCAGGTCAACGTTCCGCCAATCGAGCCGCAGCGGTTCCCCGAGCGCCCCGTCCCACAACGGCACGCGCCGCGTCTGCTGGCGTTCCCAACCATAGCGCAGCGTCATCGGTGCGCCGGTCAGCGTGGCTTCCACCCGCAGGCCGAAATCGCCTTCGGCCGCGACCGGAAACCGGGGCTCGGCGCCTGGGCGACGCGGCAGGTCGATCACCAGCCGGCCGGTCGCGGTGCCGGGGGCGAGCGCGATCGCAGTTTCCTCCCGCAGCAGCAGTGTTACCTCCACTGCGGCCCGGCGGTTGACCACTGCGATGGGCGTTTCGTGCCGATTCTCGCTGACGTTGGTGGTGATCTCCCGGTCCCGCGCATAGCCCAGCAACCGGCTCTCGCCCGGCGGCAGCCAGCGCAATTCCGCATCGCCCAGGAAGCCGCCGGTGCCGAACAGCGCGGCCATCCCGTCAGGCAGCGGGTTGGTCGTGGTATTGCGAAGCCGGACGGCGTTCAGCGGATGACGGGCATTGGGGCCGGGCAGCCACCACAGGCGCTCGGCCGGCAATTCGGCGTCGAGGAAGGGCAGGTTGGCGGTAGACCCCGCTGGCAGGCTGACCGACGCCGGCAGTTGATAGGCGAGCCGTCCCGAGACGGCGCTTGCGGCAGCCTCGGGCAGGTCGGCGAGCGGCGGCGCGGCAACCTCTGGGCGTTGGTCGGCGTCTGGGCGATAGGCCGGCGGTGCCGGCCGCGCTGCCGCGGCCGCCGGTGCAACCATGGCCGCAACCATGGCCGCCGTATACGGCAACGGGGGCTGCGCTGCCGCGGCCGGCGGCAGCGGGCGCGGGCCGGAATCGGCCGTCACGTCCAGCGGCTCGGCCAGCCGGACCGGCCGTTCCGGCCGCTCCACCTCGAGCGGGGTGTACAGCGCCTGCCGATAGGCGGCCGGGTCGCCGGCGACGAGGCTCAGGTGAATATTCCGCCAATCGGCGCCGGTGCGGTTCTCGACCACGGCCCAGCCCTGCAGGCGGGCCGGTCCGGGTTCCGCTGGCAAGATGAGCCGCCAGGACGGTTTCCAGACCGGCGCGCCGGCGAGGTAGCTGAAGCTGACCTCGCGGGTCGTGTCGGCGCCGGTCAGGACGATCTCGATCTCCCGCGAGTCCGCTTCCCGGCTCGCTGCGAGCATGGCGGCGGCGCGGTCCAGCCGGGCGGCGAGGGTGGCGTCGGCGAGGCGCACCTGCTCCCCTTCGGCCAGTCGGAGTAACCGCAACCCCTCGGGACCGACGAGGGTGAGGCGGAGCCCATCCGGGCTGGCTTCGGCATCGGCCAGCCGGCCGGTAGTGCCGCCCGCGGTCACCATCTGGCCGCGCAAGGCCTGCAGCAGGGCGATGCGGCTGGCGAAATCACCCGGCTTCACCGGCAGATCGCGGAAGGCTTCGGTCTGCAGATCCTGGCCGGGCAGGCTGAACCCGGCGACGCGCCCGGCGGGGTCGCGCAGGATCAGGGTGCGGAGGATATCGTCGACGGCATCCAGCGGCGCGCGAAAACGGATCGGCTCCGCACCAGGCAGCGGGCCGCGCCGCTCGATCTCCGCGAGGCCGGCGGAGGAGAGGGTGACGGCAGTGATCGGCAATTCGGCCGCGGCGGCAGCGCCGAGGGGAAGGAGGAGGGCGAGGAGGAAAGAGCGCATAACGGGGTATCCTCGTGGTCCGATCCCGACGCTT
>CAITYE010000222.1 GCA_903896535.1 uncultured Paracraurococcus sp. | reverse complement strand
TGCTGCAGCGCCGCCGACAATCCCGCGGTTTATCGCACCCGCAACCCGTGGAATCTTGCCCATACCACCAACGGCTCCTCCGCTGGCAGCGGCGCCATGGTGGCGGCCGGCGCGGTGCCGATCGCGCATGCGACCGATGGCGGCGGGTCCATCCGTATTCCGGCCGGGGCCTGTGGCAATCTTGGCCTCAAGGTCTCGCGCGGGGTCTTCTCCATCGCCCCGGCCGCCTCCGACCTCACCGGCCTGGTCTCCATCCAGGGCTGCCACAGCCGGACGGTCCGCGACACGGCCGCCTTCGTCGATGCCTGCCGCGGCGGGGCGGCTGGGGAGTTCATGCCCTATTGGCAGCCGGCCGAGCCCTATGCCGTGCTGATCGCGCGCGATCCGCCACCGCTCCGTATCGCCCTCTCGCATGCCTGGGGTCCCTACCAAGCCGAGCCGCATTTCGTCGCGGAGTTGGAAAAGGCCGGCCGCCTGCTGGAACGCCTGGGCCATCGGGTGGAATGGGCGTTGCCGACGATCGACTTCGAGACCGCCTTCGCGGCGCAAACCGCCTGCTATATCGGCAATTTTGCCCAGACCATCCAGAACCTGCTCGATGCACGCGGCCTCACCCGCCCGCCCGAAGGGCTGATCGAGCCGGTGAATATCCGCATCTGGGAAGCCGGGATCGGCACCAGTTTCAGCGCGCGGGCGAAGATGCAGGCGGTCTTCAACGCCACCTCGCGCGGCTTCGGCGCCTTCTTCCAGGACTGGGACGTGATCCTGACACCGGTTGTCGCCCTGCCGACGCCACTGCTGGGCGAGACGCAGTTCACGACGCTGAGCGACACGCAGGACGTCCATGCCTGGTTCGCCAATCTCTGGCGCCAGTTTCCCTATACGCCGCTGGCCAATCTCGCCGGCATTCCGGGCCTGTCCATGCCGCTCGGCGCCCAGGCGAATGGTCTGCCGCTCGGCATCCAGGCGCTGGGGGCGCAAGCGACGGACGGGCTTTTGCTGCAACTCGCCGCGCAGGTCGAACGCGCCCTGGGCGGGCATTGGAATGGCGGCCGGCGCCCGGGTACCCATGTCGCCGACTGAGCGAGAGGAAGCGCGGCCGATGCCGGAATTGCATGTCGTCAAACATCCGCTGGTACAGCACAAGCTGACCTTGATGCGCGAACGCGACCGCCCGGTGCACGAGTTCCGCCAGCTTGTGAACGAGATCGGGATGCTGCTGGCGTATGAGGTGACGCGCGATCTGGCGCTGGAAGATGTGCCGATCGAGACGCCTCTCGCGCCCATGCTGGCGCCCAAGCTGGCCGGCAAGAAGCTGGTCTTCGCACCGATCCTGCGCGCCGGCGTCGGGTTCGTGGACGGCATGCTGGCGCTCGTCCCCGCCGCCCGCGTGGCCCATATCGGGCTTTATCGCGACCCGCAGAGCCTGCAGGCGGTGGAGTACTACTTCAAGGCGCCACCGGATGTCGCGGAACGGCTGGTGATCGTGCTCGATCCCATGCTGGCCACCGCCAATAGCGCCGTCGCCGCAGTGGACCGGCTGAAGGAGCGCGGCTGCCGCGACATCCGCATGGTCTGCCTGCTGGCCGCGCCGGAAGGGGTCGCGCATTTCCACGGCACGCATCCGGAGGTGCCGATCTGGACCGCGGCCATCGATACGCGGCTCGACGAGCACGGCTATATCCTGCCTGGCCTGGGCGATGCCGGGGACCGGATGTTCGGCACCCGCTGAGGGTCGCGGCGGGCCGCCCGGCGCCCGCCATTTGTGGAAACGGTTCGCGGCCGAAGAAATCCGTCAGACGGGCCTTGTGGAGCAGCGCCCCACCCTCCTAAGCTACTTCACCCCGGCGGTGTCTGCTGCTGGCGGAGACTCGGGCGTGGCGCCCGGATGGCCCGAGAAGCCCCGGATACGCCGCGACAGACTGTCTGGCCTGGAATGCGGCCATTGCCGCGTGCCGCTTCGCCGGATGGTTCGCCCGCCACCCCCCGTGATCCGGGGCTGGCGCGGGTGCCTGGCTTCGCTGGTGCGGGACTGTCACGCCCCGTTCGTGGTGGCCTCCGCATCCTGTGCGGCCCACCGCTTCGCTCGCGTGATCAACGCCGCCCCGCGCCGTCGCGGACGCATGCCTTGCGTGGGGTTGGACCTTGGGGCGAGCCCCGGGCAGGCCCGCGTTGCGCCATTGTGGCCCGCAGGTCGCCCAGCCGGCAGCTGCCCCGCCGAGAGAGGATGATCGCCGCTTGTCGGTTCGATCGGGCACCGCGAGGGGGAGAGCTGGGCCAAAAGCCCGGATCAACTTCGCCTGTCCACTGCCGGCCGCGTCGTCCGCCCCGCTCGGGACCCGAAACCCCGATCCGCCGTTTCCAGCCCGCCCGGGCCGACACGGCGCGGAGCACCCTGATCCATGACCAAGCGCATGCTGATCGACGCCTCGCACGCGGAAGAAACCCGCGTCGTGGTGCTGGACGGCACCCGGCTGGAGGAATTCGACCTCGAAGCCGCCACCCGCAAGCCGTTGAAGGGCAATATCTACCTGGCCAAGGTGGTGCGGGTGGAGCCCAGCCTGCAGGCAGCCTTCGTTGAATATGGCGGCAATCGCCACGGCTTCCTGGCCTTCGGTGAAATCCACCCAGACTACTACCAGATCCCGGTCGCCGACCGGCAACGCCTGATCGCGATGCAGGAAGCCGAAGCGCGCGAGGAGGCCGAGGCCGAGGAGGCCGCTGAAGCAGCCGCCGAAGCCGGCATCCCGGCACCCGCGGCGCAGCCCGCCCGCCCCGCGCTGCCCGAAGCCGACGACGCGCCGGCGATGGCAGCGCCCGAACCGACCGAACAGCCGCCCGCGCCTGCCTCTGCCCCCCTCGATGGCCCCCTCGATGGCCCCCTCGATGGCCCGGTCGAGGCCCCCGTCTCCGCCCAGGCCACGGACTACGAAAATCCGTTTCTGCGCCGGATGGAAGACGCGCCGCCGATCGATCCCGATTTCGGTCCGCATAGCAGCGGTGCCGAACGGGCGATATCAGCCCGGCCGGTGACCGAGCCCGAGTCCCAGCCGGCCGCCGAAGCCGAAGTCGAAGCCGATGTCGAAACCGGCGAGGCGGACGATGCGGATGACCGCGCCGAGGCGGAGGCGCACGATGCAGCGGCCGAAGCCGACGACGAGGATGAGGAAGACGCCCCGCCGCCGGAGACGCTGGGCGGCGAAGGCGCGGAGGCCAGCGAGGGCGCCGAGGAAATGCGCGCCGAGCGGCGCCAGCCGCCGCGCTTCATGCGCCACTACAAGATCCAGGAAGTGATCCGCCGCCGGCAGATCATGCTGGTGCAGGTGGTGAAGGAAGAACGCGGCACCAAGGGTGCGGCGCTCACCACCTATGTCTCGCTCGCCGGGCGTTTCTCGGTCCTGATGCCGAACAGCCCGCGCGGCGGCGGCGTCAGCCGCAAGATCACCTCGGCCAATGACCGCAAGCGGCTGCGCGAGGTGATTGACGAGCTCGACCTGCCGCAGGGCATGTCCCTGATCGTCCGCACCGCGGGCGCGCAGCGGCCGAAGCCGGAAATCCGCCGCGACTGCGAATACCTGCTGCGGCTCTGGGACAATATCCGGGAGCGCACGCTCGCCTCCTCCGCCCCAGCGCTGATCTATGAGGAAGCCGACCTCATCAAGCGGTCGATCCGCGACGTCTTCTCCCGCGATGTCGAGGAAATCCTGGTGGATGGCGAGGACGCCTTCCGCGACGCGCGCGAGTTCATGCGCATGCTGATGCCCCAGCATGCCCGCAAGATTCAGCTGCACCGCGATGGCGGGCTATTCGCCCGCCACCAGGTGGAACAGCAGCTGGACGCCATGCATAGCCCGACCGTGCAGCTGCGCTCTGGTGGCTATCTCGTGATCAACCAGACCGAAGCGCTGGTTGCGATCGACGTGAACTCCGGCCGCTCAACGCGCGAGCGGCACATCGAAGACACGGCGCTGCGGACCAACCTTGAAGCCGCCGACGAGATCGCCCGGCAGTTGCGCCTGCGCGACCTGGCCGGGCTGATCGTCATCGACTTCATCGACATGGAGTCCAGCCGCCACGACGCGATGGTGGAACGGCGACTGAAGGAAGCGCTGCGGCACGACCGCGCCCGCATCCAGGTTGGCCGCATCAGCCATTTCGGCCTGATGGAGATGTCGCGCCAACGGCTGCGCCCTTCGCTGGCCGAGACCAGCTTCGTCACCTGCCCGCATTGCGCCGGGCGCGGCACCATCCGCTCCATCGAAAGCAGCGCCCTGCAGGTGCTGCGGGCGATCGAGGATGAGGCCGCCAAGCGCCGCTCCGCCGAAATCGCGGTGCACGTCCACAGCACCGTCGCCCTGTACCTGCTGAACCGCAAACGCGACCGCCTGACGCAGATCGAGGAACGCCACGCCTTGGCCGTGGTGTTCGAGCCGGACGACACGCTGCACCCGCCCGCCATCCGGATCGAACGGCTGCGTGCTGCCGAGCCGGGCCGGCCGACCGAAGCGCGGCCGGCGGCGCTCCGCATGGACTACGCCCCGGATCTCGACCCCAGCGAGACCGAAGCCGAAGCCGAAACCGAGGAGGCCGTCGAGGAAACGGAGGCCGAGGGCGAGGGCGAGGAGACCCGCACCGAAGCGAGCCGGGGCGAGACCGATGCCGATGGTCGCCGCCGCCGCCGCCGCCGCCGCCGCCGTGGTGGCCCGCGGGCCGATGGTACGCCCGGCAATGAGGATGAGGGCGAGGGCGAGGACGCCGAAGGCAGCGAAAGCGAAGCGGCCGAGACGACCGAGGCGGCCGCAGCGGAGAGCGAGGCCGAGGGCAGCGAGGAGGCCTCGCCCGGCCAGGAGGATGACCGCGGCCCGCGCCGCCGCCGCCGCCGTGGCCGTGGCCGCGGGGAACGGGGCGACGCCGCCGAACCGCGGGTCGAGACCGCCCCCGTCGAGGCGCCGCCGCCGCCGCCGCCGCCGCGTTATTCCGGGCCGACGCCCGCCGACCCCTTCGCCGGGCAGGTCGATGACATCCTGGCCGCCATGGAAGCCGCCGAGGTCGCGGCTGAGGCCGAGGCGAATGCCGGCCGCCGGCAGCGCGCCGCCGAGCAAGCTCCGCCGCCAGTGGTCGAACTGGCCCCCGCGGCCGAGCCGGAGCCGGCGCCCAGTCCGGCCCCGGAGCCAGCGCCGGCGCCAGCCGTGATCACGGTGCCGATCGCCACCGCCCCGCCGGTGGCCGAGGCAGCGCCAGAGCCGGAGCCGGAGCCGGAGGCCATCGCCGCGCCGCCGGTCCAGCCGGTGAGCGTCGATTCCCTGGACGAGGCCGCCCCCCGCAAGCGTGGCTGGTGGCGCCGGTAACCCAAGCAGGGTCCGATCTGTCGAATCGCGGCGCGAGTCGACAGGTCGGCGCCCCGGTTTAGGCTGCTTTCGACCGGGCGGCCGTCTTGGGGCGGGCGAAAAGAGACTGGCTCAACATATCTCCGCTCGTCGCGCGGCCGGTGGTCTGGCATGGCTGATTGTATGACGGACAATAAAATGCCGACGCAGTCCGGCGCCTTCCTCGCATCGCGCCCCGTGGCATGGCTGTGCAGCGGTCTGCTGGCGCTGCTCGCCTTCAGCTTGATGTTGCTGCTCTTTGACGGCCTGCTGGATGTTGCTTTCCCCGATCCCCCGGCGGAGAAGGTGCACCATGAGCCGCCCCGGCGGGAGCTTGCCGGCACAAGGCCCGCCGCCAGCCCGGGGTGACCGGGCTGCTCTAAGGCGGGATGCGTTGATGCGGAATCGCCGAAGGCGCTGAATCCCGCGACCAAGCAAATGTCAGAGAAGGGTGCGTGAACGCATGTGAACGCAGCATGCTGTCACCGCCTGGGGAGTGCGCATGATTGCCGTGATCTTCGAGGTTGAACCAGCCGAGGGCCGCTTCGAGGAGTACCTCGACCACGCTGCGCGGCTGCGGGATGAGCTGGCCAAGGTGCCGGGCTTCATTTCGGTAGAGCGGTTCCGCAGCATAACCAATCCGGCCAAGCTGCTGAGCTTTTCGGTCTGGGAGGATGAGGCGGCGGTGGGCTGCTGGCGGACCCATCCCGGCCACCGGGACAGCCAGCGGGCGGGCCGGGAGACGATCTTCGCCGGCTATCGGCT
>CAITYE010000221.1 GCA_903896535.1 uncultured Paracraurococcus sp. | reverse complement strand
GGCGGAGCTGCTCGCCGACCCGAAGGAGCGGGCCGAGCACCTGATGCTGCTCGACCTGGGGCGCAACGATGTGGGCCGCGTCAGCGCCATGGGCACGGTGCGCGTCACCTCTCAATTCCAGATCGAGCGCTACAGCCAGGTAATGCATATCGGCTCCGAGGTCCGCGGCCGGCTGCGCCCGGGGCTGACCGCGCTGGACGCGCTGGCCGGCGGCTTCCCCGCGGGCACGCTGACCGGCGCGCCCAAGGTGCGCGCCATGGAGATCATCGAGGAGCTGGAGCCCGTCCGGCGCGGCGTCTATGCTGGCGGCTTCGGCTATTTCGGGGCCGATGGCGGCATGGATACCTGCATCGGCCTGCGCATGGCGCTGGTGAAGGATGGGGTCATGCACGTCCAGGCTGGCGCCGGCGTGGTCGCCGACAGCGACCCGCTGGCTGAATATGAGGAGACCCGCGCCAAGGCCCGGGCCCTGTTCCGCGCCGCGGAGGAAGCGGTGCGCTTCGCCGCCGCCCGCAAGTAGCCAGCCGCCCCGCCCCGGTTTAGCCTTGCCGCAACCAAGCGGGGAACGGGCATGAACAGGCTGGATGGCAAGGTGGCGTTGCTCTCGGGTGCAGCGCGGGGCATTGGTGGTGAGACGGCAAAACTGATGGCCGCCGCCGGCGCCAGCGTGGTGATCGGCGATCTGCTCGATGCCCAGGGCGAAGCGACGGTGGCCGAGATCCGCAAGGCCGGCGGGCAGGCGGAATATATCCACCTCGATGTCACCAGCGAGACCGATTGGCAGGCCGCCATCGCACGGGCCACCGGGCACTTCGGCAAGCTCGATATCCTCGTGAACAATGCCGGCGTCTTCACCGGGCTTTCCATCGAGGAGGCGACGCTGGCCGATTGGCAGAAGCTGGTGGCTGTGAACATGACCGGCGTTTTCCTCGGCACCAAGCTTTGCGCCCCAGCGCTGCGCGAGGCGGCGAAGGGCAGCCCGCATGGCAGCGCCATCGTCAACCTCGCCTCGATCGCCGGCCTGGTCGGCTCGGCGCTCGATCCGCTCTATTCCATGACCAAGGGCGGCGTGACGCTGTTCACCAAATCGACGGCGATCGAGTTCGGGCGGAAGGGCTATCGCATCCGCGTCAACTCGATCCATCCCGGCGTCATCCAGACCGAGATGGGCGAGCAGACCTTCGTCGCCCGCGCCCGGCGGACCGGCAGCAATGACCTTGGCCCGGCGCGCGATCTGGTGACCAGCTCCATCCCCTGGGGCCGGCTCGGCGTGCCCGATGACATCGCCAAGGGCATTCTGTTCCTGGCCTCCGACGATGCCGCCTATATGAACGGCGCCGGGCTGGTGGTGGATGGCGGGTTCACTGCGGCTTAGAGCGGGATGCGTTGGGGCGGAATCGCCAAAGGCGCTGAATCCCCCGACCAAACAAAAGTTAGAGCGGGCTGCGTGAACGCGTGTAAACGCAGCATGCTCTAGCCGCCCGCGCCCAGGTACTGCCCCACGCCATCGCAAAGAATCTCGCCGCAGAGCGCGAGGTCCTCCTCCTTGGTATCCTCGGCCCAATGGTGGCTGATGCCCTTGATCGAGGGCGTGAACAGCATAGAGACGGGCATCAGCCGCGCGATGTATTGCGCGTCGTGCCCCGCCCCGCTCGGCATGCGTTGCCAGAGGCCGGGCGCCCGCGCCTCGGCTGCCGCATCCAGCGCCGCCATGGTCGCGGCATCACACAGCGCGGGCGTCGCCTTGCTGACAATGTGCAGCGTGGCGGCGCAGCGTTCCCGGCGGTTGCTTTCCTGCACCGCGGCCAGCAGGCAGCGTTCCATACGCTCCAGCACCGGCACCTCGACATCGCGGAACTGGAAGAGGATCTCGGCGCGGCCGGGGATGATGCTGGGCGCGCCCGGCTCCACCGCGATGCGCCCCGCGGTCCAGGTGCTGCGGGCGCCGCAGATGCGGGGGAATTCCTGATCGAGCATCGCCAGCAGCCGCACCGCCGAAAGCCCGGCATCGCGGCGTTCGGCCATGGTGGTGCCGCCGGCATGGTCCTGCATGCCTTCGATGACGATGCGGTACTGCCAGATCGCGACAATGCCGGTGACCACGCCGCAGCGCAGCCCGGCGTTTTCCAACTGGGTCCCCTGTTCGATGTGCATCTCGAAGAAGGCTTTGTGCCGCCCGGCTTCCAGCTGCATGCGCGGCAGGCCCGCGAGCCCGGCAGCGGCCAACGCGTCGCGCAGCGGGGTGCCGTCATTGCGGCTGCGGCTGCGGTCGATCTCCTCCTCCGACAGCGCGCCGATGATGGATTTGCTGCCGAGGAAGCCGCCTTCGAAATGGCCTTCCTCATCGGCGAAGGCGGCGACATCGACCGGCAGCCCGGCCCGGGCCAAAGCAAGGCCGGCGACGACGCCGAGCGCGCCATCCAGCCAGCCGGCCTGGTTCTGGGTTTCGATATGGCTGCCGGCCAGCACATGCGGACCGGGGCCCGGGTGCCGGCCATAGACATTGCCGATGCCGTCGATGCTGGGGACGAGGCCCACTTCGGCCATGCGGTCCATCAGCCAGCGGCGGCTTGCCATATCCTGCGGCGAATAGGTGGGGCGATGGACGCCGGTCTTATAGGCGCCGATCTGGCGAAGCTCGTTCAGGTCCTTGAGAAAGCGGGCGGCATCGAACATGGCGGAGCCTTCCTGGCGGCAGGGGAGGCGCCAGCATGGCGCGCCGCCGGGCGGTGGCAAAGCAGGCCCGGACCAAGGCGCCGCGACATTGCGGACAAATGCTCCCGCCGGGCCGCCTTGCCGCTATTCGGCAGCGCCGCGCAGCCCGTCCCACCAGGCGCATTCGCCGCGGACGGGCTGGAAGTTCCCCTCCACCACCTGCACTGGCGCGCGTTCGCCGCGCGCCGCCGCCGCCAGTTTCATCTCCCGCGCCTTGGCCTGGATCTCGGCCGGCACCGCGTTGCGGTCATGCCCCCACAGGCTTGGGCCAGAGGTGCATTCATGCGGCACCCAGGTGGC
>CAITYE010000220.1 GCA_903896535.1 uncultured Paracraurococcus sp. | reverse complement strand
CTGCAGGTCTTCTTCACCCCGGCCTCGATCGCCGAGAACGGGCCGAATGTCCGCCATGTCCGCGACGTCTTCGAAGCCTGCAGCGGCGAAGCCTATGCGCTGGCTTGCGAGGCGCTGGCACATGTCGATGCCTGGCCGCAGACGCAGAAGATCATCGCGCCGACGCTGATCATGCTCGGCTCGAACGAACGGCAATCCTTCCAGGACGCCGCCGACCGCATGCTGGCGACGATTCCCGGCAGCCGGAAGGTCTTTGTGCCGGAGGCGGGTCATGCCTCGGTCCGGGAGCGGCCGGCCTTCGTCGTCGAACAGCTGCGCACCTTCCTGGGATGAGCGAGACCGCCGACAGCTTCGACTATATCGTCGCCGGCGCCGGTTCGGCCGGCGCTGCCGTCGCGGCGCGGCTGTCGGAAGATGGCCGCCACCGGGTACTGTTGCTGGAAGCCGGGCCGCCGGACCGCAACCCCTGGATCCACATCCCGCTGGGCTATCCAAAAACCTTCGTCGACCCGAAGGTAAACTGGAAATTCGAAAGCACGCCGCAACCGGCGCTCGGCGGCCGGCAGCTTTACGTGCCGCGCGGCAAGACGCTCGGCGGCACCAGCTCGATCAACGGCATGGTCTATATGCGCGGCCATGCGCGGGACTATGACGGCTGGCGCCAGCGCGGCTGCACCGGCTGGGACTACGACAGCGTCCTGCCCTTCTTCCGCAAGGCGGAAAACCGGGAGCGCGGCGCCGATCAATTCCATGGCACCGGCGGGCCGCTCAACGTCGCCGATCCCCCGCGCAGCCCGCTGGCTGACGCGCTGATCGCCGCGGCCGGGGAGGCCGGCATCCCGCCCACCGCGGATTTCAACGGCGCGCAACAGGAAGGCGCCGGCTATTACCAGACCACGACCGGCGCCAGCCGCCGCTGGTCCTCGGCGCGGGCTTATCTGAAGCCGGCGGCTGGGCGGGCGAACCTCGAAATCCGCACGCTGTGTCAGGCGACGCGGGTGGTGATTGAGGACGGGCGCGCCACCGGCGTTGAATATGCCTCTCCCCGCGGGCGGGAAGTGGCGCTGGCGGTGCGGGAGGTGGTGGTCTGCGGCGGTGCTTATGGGTCCCCGCAACTGCTGCAACTCTCTGGCCTCGGCCCCGCGGCGCATCTGCAGGCGATGGGCATTCCCGTGCTGCGCGACATGCCCGCTGTGGGCAGCCACCTGCACGACCATTTCTGCACCTATCTGATGTGGCGCTGCCCGCAGCCGGTGACGATGAACATGCTCGACCGCAGCTGGGCGCTGAAGATCTGGGCAGCATTGCGCTATGGCCTCGCCCGCCGTGGGCCGATGGCGGTAAACGGCATCCGGGCCGGCGTCTTCAGCCGGTCTGACGCCCGGCTGGAACGGCCGGACCTGCAGATCAACCTGATGGAATGGAGCACGCTGGAGCGGTCGCGGGACCAGGTGAAGGGGCATCCCTTCCATGCCTTCACGCTTGGCCTGGTGCACCTGGCGCCGGATGGGCGCGGCACGGTGCGGCTGGCCAGCCCGGACCCGCTGGCGCCGCCGGCGATCAGCTTCAACTTCCTGGCGACCGAGTACGACATGCAGGCCATGCTGGCCGGCGGGCGGCTGGCGCGGCGGCTGGCGGAACAGCCCGCGCTGCGCCCCTTCGTCAGTGGTGAGATTGTCCCGGGCGGCGAATATGGCAACGATGATGCCGGGCTGATGCGCTTCATCCGCGACACCGGCACCACCAACCACCACCCCGCCGGCAGCTGCGCCATGGGGCCGGAGGCCGGCCGTACCGTGGTTGATCCTCGGCTGCGGGTGCATGGGGTGGCGGGGCTGCGGGTGGCCGATGCGTCCATCATGCCCGCCGTGGTAGCCGGCAACACCAATGCGCCGAGCATCATGATCGGCGAGAAATGCGCCGCCATGATGCTGGAAGACGCGGCCGCCTGAACGGCCGTTGCGGGTGGGGGCCGCCCCGGCCCCCTCACGCCGGCTCCAGCACCCGTTGGATGCGCCGGCGGGCGAGCAGCCGGCCGAGGGCGGCCAGGGAGCGTTCCAATTCCCGTTGTCGGGCCTTTGGCCAATGGTCCATCGGCGTGGAATTCGCTTGCTGGACTAAGCGTTCGAAGGTTTCGGACAAATCCGGATCGGGCAGGCACCAGGGCGGGGAGGGCAGGGCGGAATAGAG
>CAITYE010000219.1 GCA_903896535.1 uncultured Paracraurococcus sp. | reverse complement strand
CGGATCGCGCCCAGGCGACGAGCAGTGTCCTCGCGGTGTTCGATGTGGCCGGCAATGCCACCGCCATCATCGATAACGGGTCCGGCCCGACCGTCTTTTCCGCCCCGGGGGCCGGCACCTTCGATCCGAGCTATGGCCCCGGCGTGGTGCAATTCAGCGGGCCGGCCGGCGTGACGACTGAGGCCGGCTGGCTGTTCATCACCAAGGAAGGCGCGGCCGATCTCAGCCAGTTACTCGGGGTGGTGCATTTCCTCGGCGATAATTCGCTGCTCTACGGGCTGGAGGACGGCACCTTCCCCTATACCCTCGGGACCCTGCCGGGGCCGGGCGCCAGCAACTATGCCTTCATCGGCCTCTACAGCCCCATCCCCGTGCCTGGCGTGCAAGGCGCGCTCTGGGAACCGCTGACCGGCCAGCCGGGCTTCCTGACCGGCAGCAGCACGCCCCCCGCCGGCGACACCTTCGCCTATGGCTTCGTGGTGCCGGAGCCCGCCTCCCTGGCGCTGCTCGGGGCCGGCCTGCTCGGCCTGGGCGCTGCCCGGCGGCGCGCCCGGCAGGGCTAGAGCGCGATGCGTTGAGGCGGAATCGCCGAAGGCGCTGAATCGCGCGATCCAACACATGCTAGAGCGGGCTGCGTGAACGCAAGTGAACGCAGCATGCTCTAAACCGCGATGCGTTGCGGCGGAATCGCCAAAGGCGCTGAATCCCGCGACCAAACAAAGGCTAGAGCAGCGTCCGGTCTGATGGATCAATCTGTGATTCATCAGGCCGGCGATGCGCTGCTCTAGGGGCGGCACTGCGCGGCGGGGCCGCCCCGCCGCGCAGCGCAATGCGTGCTCCGATCGGGCGGGGCGGTGGGGCCATGCCCCGCCGCCCTGAACGGCCGGCTCAGCCCGCCAATTGCTGGCTGATCGCCGCCCAGCGGTCGAGGATCGGCAGCAGCGTCTCCCGCCCTTCCGCCGGCAGGCTGAAGGTCACGCGATCGATGCCGATCTCCTCGCAATAGCGCAGCCCCGCCATCGCCTCGGGCACGCGGAAGATGCTGATCGGCAGGCTCGCGGGGTCGCGTCCGGCTTCCGTCGCCAGCTGGCGGAACTGCGCGACCAGGTTGCCGACGCCGCCCTTCTCCAGCCGGTCGGCGCGGGGAATCCAGCCATCCCCGTAGCGGATCGCCCGCCGCGCGCCATAGGGAAAGGCGCCGCCGACGATGATCGGCGGATAGGGTTTTTGGACCGGCTTCGGGCATTGCTGCATCGGCCCGAAATCGACGAAGGCGCCGTGGTATTCGGCTTCCTCCTGCGTCCAGATCGCCTGCATCGCCTCGATCCGCTCCCGCGCCAGCTGGTGGCGGGTGGCGAAAGCGGTGCCGTGATTTTCGATCTCGTCCTGGTTCCAGCCATTGCCCACGCCGAACAGGAAGCGCCCGCCAGACAGCTGATCCAGGGTTGAGACCATCTTGGCGGTCACGATCGGGTCGCGCTGGGTGATCAGCGCGATCCCGGTGCCGAGCCTGAGCGTGCGCGTCGTGGCGGCGATGGCGGTCAGCGCCAGGAAGGGGTCCATGATGTCGTAATAGGGCCGGATCAGCGGCCCGCCGGCGGGATAGGGCGTCTTGCGGGAGGACGGGATATGGGTGTGCTCCGGCACCCAGATGGATTCGAAGCCCCGCTCCTCCAGCGCCAGCCCCAGCTCGACCGGTTGCATGGAATAGCTCGTGAAGAACATCACGGCGCCGATCTTGAGCATGGCTTCCCCCTGTCTCCCGCCCGGGTCTCGCGCCCTGGGGGGCGCTATTGCAGGCGATCGCCCCGGCCGAGTCCAGCCGGGGCGCCGGCTACATCCCGCGCTCCGCCTTCGTCGCGGGAAGATCGTCGGCCAGGAAGGCGGCGATGATGGCGTCG
>CAITYE010000218.1 GCA_903896535.1 uncultured Paracraurococcus sp. | reverse complement strand
GCCAGGATGCCCGAGCCGAAGGATTGGAACAGCGAGTTGATGAAGGAGCAGGCATTGCCCTCACCATCGACGACGCAGAGATAGACGGTGTCCTTGTGGCGGTGCCAGTCACTCTCCCCGGCCGGCGGCAACTCCGCCATCACCCGGTCGTCGCGGATCAGGCCACGCAGACGGCTGAGATAGCCCTTGTCGATCAGCCGCTCGAGCGGCACCTCAACGCGGGAGGGGTCGGCGAGGAAGGCATCGCGATCGCGATAGACCAGCCGTGCCGCTTCGATATGCCGGTGGTAGCGCTCGGCGCTGATCGGCCCCTGCTCCGGCGTGGCGAAGCCTTCGAGGATGCCCAGAATCTGCAGCACGTGCAGGCCGCTGCCATTGGGCGGGCACTGATAGACCTGCATGCCCCGCCAATCCGTGCGGATCGGCTCGACGAACTCAGCAACCGTCAGGCCACGGGCGAAGTCTTCCTCGGTATGCAGCCCGCCCAGCGCGTTCAGCGTGCGGACCATGTCGGCGGCGATCTCGCCCTCATAGAAGGCGCGGGCGCCGTGGGCGGCGATGGCGCGCAGCGTGCGGCCCAGCTCGGGCTGCACGAAGCGATGGCCGATGGCAGGCGCCTCGCCATTCACCAGGAAGCGGCGGGCGCTCGCCTGATTGCCACGCAGCTTGCCGGCGGCATCGGCCCAGTCTGCGGCGACGCGCGGGTGTACCGGCCAGCCTTCCTCGGCGCAACGGATCGCCGGCTGCAACAGGGCACCCAGCTCCTTGCGGCCGTATTTGCGGTTCATCAGTTCCCAGGCCGAGACAGCGCCGGGAACGGTGACGACATGCGGGCCGGTATTGACCAGCTGCGTCACCTGCCGGCTGCGCAGTGCCGCCGGCGTGGCGCCGCGCGGCGCGCGGCCGGAGCCATTGACCGCAATCACCTGGCCGGTGCCGGCGGGTGCATAAAGGCAGAAGCAGTCGCCACCGATGCCGGTGCTCTGCGGCTCCACCACTCCCAGCACGGCGACCGCGGCGATGGCGGCGTCCAGCGCGTTGCCGCCGGCGCGCAGCACCTCGATGGCCGTGAGGGTGGCGATGGGCATCGAGGTTGCGGCCATGCCGCCGGTGGCGAGGACGGTGCTGCGTCCAGGGGCGTGGAAATCGCGCTTCATGGCCTGCTGGCTCCTTAGTGCGGAGCCGATGCTCCGAAGAGGGGTCGGGATTGGCACGCCGCGCCCGGCCGGGCAACCACCGCTGGCGCATCCGGGGCTTTCATGCCGCCCCGTCCGCGCGCTACCAAAGGGAATGAGCAACCCCATCGCCTATGTCGATTTCGAACAGGTCGAGATTCGGGTCGGCACCGTGATCGATGCCCAGCCCTTCCCGGAAGCGCGCAAGCCCGCGATCAAGCTCTGGATCGATTTCGGTGCCGAAATCGGGGTGCGCACATCCTCGGCCCAGCTCACCGTACATTATAAGCCGGACCGGCTGATCGGCCGGCAGGTGGTGGCCGTCCTGAACTTCGCGCCGCGCCAGATCGGCCCTTTCATGAGCGAGGTGCTCACCCTCGGCGTGCCTGACGAAAACGGCGCGGTGGTCCTGCTGCGTCCGGACCTGCCGGTGCCGAATGGCGGCAAGATGTTCTGAGGCAACGGCGATGGGCACGACATACCACACCGTGGGCTGGGAGCAGCTGCACCGCGACGGCAAGGCGCTGGCCCGGCGGCTGGTCGCGCACTGGCCCTTCCGCGGCATCGTGGCAATCGCCCGCGGCGGGCTGATCCCGGCCGCCATCCTGGCGCGAGAGCTGGAGATCCGGGTGATCGAGACCGTCTCCGTCGTCACTTATGATGAGCAACAGCGCGGCGCGCCGCAGCTGGTCAAGCCGCCCGCTGCAGCGGGGGATGGCGAGGGCTGGCTGCTGGTCGACGACCTCGTCGATACCGGCACCACTGCCCGGCTGGTCCGCGCCCTGCTGCCACGGGCGCATTTCGCCACGCTCTATGCCAAGCCAGCCGGGCGGCCGCTGGCGGACAGCTTCATCGAGGAAGTCCCGCAGGAGACCTGGATCCTCTTCCCCTGGGATACCGAGGCGCAGTTCATCGCCCCCATCGCCCGCACGACCGAGACGTAGTCCGGCGCGTTGGCGCCAGTCGCGGCGCCATGCTGCGCGCATCCTGCCCGGCCATAAGGATAACCGCACCATCCGCCGGCCTGGCTGGGACATGCCGCGCGGCGCGATGGCGTCTCAGGCCATGCCGAAGCCAGATCCGGCGCCTCTTCGGCCTTGCACGCGCCGACCGGGTGATCCCATCCTCCTGGAAAGGCCCGCATGAAGCCGCCAGGAAGGAGACAACACCATGCCATCACGGCGCGAACTCGCGCAGGTCGCGGCAACACTCGGGCTTGGCCTGCTGGCGCCGCGGCCATCCCTCGCCCAGGCCACGCCCTGGCCCGACCGGCCGGTGCGCGCCATTGTCCCCTTCGGCCCCGGCGGTGCGCCCGACATCCTCGCCCGGATCATGTCGCGCTACTTCCCGCAGGTGGCGCGCGGCCAGCAACTGGTGGTCGAGAACCGCAGCGGCGCCGGTGCCACCATCGGCGCGACGCATGTCGCACAGGCCCGCCCGGATGGCCTGACGCTGCTGCTGGCCGAACAGGGCGGCGCCGCGCTGGCGCACGAACTGCACCAGGACCTGCCCTATGATCCCCGCCGTTCCTTCGCCCCGATTATTTGGCTGGTGGACCTGCCGATGGTCCTCGTCGTGCGCCCCGGCCTGCCGGCGCAGACCTTCCCGGAACTGCTGGATTTGGTTCGCCAGCGCCCGGGCGGCTTGAGCTATGCAACCGTTGGCGTCGGCCACAGCGCGCATTTGGCAAGCGAGGCCATGGTGAGCCGCCTCGGCCCCGGCGCGCAGATGCTGCCGGTCACCTATCGCAGCGGCGGGGACATCATGGCCGCGCTGATCAAGGGCGAGGTCGACATGAACATCGCCTCCTACGCCAGCGCGCTCAGCTTCCTGCAAGCCGGCGCGGTCCGCCCGCTCGCGGTCTCAACGGCAACCCGCCTGCCCGAACTGCCGGATATACCTACGATGGCCGAGACGCTGCCCGGCCTGACCGCCACGCTGTGGTACGGGCTGTCGGGCCCGGTTGGCATGCCCGCCGCGCTGATCACGGAAATAAACGGCGTGTTCAACGCCCTGCTGGCGATCCCGGAACTGCGCGAGGCCGTGCGCCGGCAGCTTGCGGCCGACCCGGTCGGCGGCCCGCCGGAGCGCTTCGCCGACCACCTGCAGGCGGAGATCACGCGCTGGACGCCGGTGGTACGAGCGGCCGCCGCGAAGCCGCAATAGCCATGGAAGCACGATGCGTTCGCATTCGCTCACGCACCTTGCTCTGACGTTTGGTTGGTCGCGCGATTCAGCGCCTTCGGCGATTCCGCCGCAACGCATCGCGCTCTAATCCACCGTCGCGCCGGACCGCTTCACGATGGTCGCCCAGCGGGCAATATCGGCCTCATGCACCCGCCGGAAGGCGGCCATCGAGGTATCGGCGGGTGGGGTGATGCCCTGGCTTTCGATCAGCCAGGTGGCAAATTCCGGGGTGGCGAGGATGCGCGCGACCTCACGGTTCATCCGCTCAGCGATCGCCGGCGGCAGGCCGGGCGGGCCGAACAGCCCGTACCAGGTGCTGCTCTCATAGCCCGGCAGGCCGCAAGCCTCGGCGATGGTGGGCACCGCCGGCAGCGCCGCAATTGGCGCAGCGACGGTGACGCCAAGCGCCTTCACCTGCCCCTGCCGCACGGGCCCGATCGCCGGGCCAACCTGATTGAAGAAAAGATCGACATCGCCCTTCAGCAGCGCCTCCATCGCGCCGGGCTGGCCGCGATAGGGGATGTGGACCAGCTCGATCCCCGCGGCGGCGGCGAATTGCGCGGCAGCCAGATGGGTGGAGGCGCCATTGCCGGTGGAGCCGTAGTTGAGCGCCCCGGGCCGCGCCTTCGCGGCCGCGATCAGCGCCCGGCAATCGCCGTATTGCGGTCGCTTCTCGGGGTTCACCAGCAGCACGTTCGGGACATCGCCCAGCAGCGCGATATGCGTCACGTCGCGCAAGGGATCGAAGGGTAGGCTGCGATACAGCGTGGCGTTGATCGCATGCGTCCCAGCAGTGCCGATCAGGAAGACGTAGCCATCCGGCTTTGCCTTGGCGACGAACTCGCTGGCGATGTTGCCGCCGGCGCCGGACTTGTTGTCGACCACGACGGTC
>CAITYE010000217.1 GCA_903896535.1 uncultured Paracraurococcus sp. | reverse complement strand
GCCTTCGAGACATGGCTGACATCAACCAGCACGCCGGCCGCGTTCAGCGCCGCCACCGCCTCTCGCCCGAGCGGCGACAATCCATGATGCTCAGCCACCGAATCGCCCAGCTCCTTGCGCGGAATGGCGCTGTCGGAGAGGTCGTTGTGGCCGTTATGGGTGAGCGTCAGATAGATCGCGCCGAGTGCCCGCCAACGCCCGATGGCCGAGAGGTCATGACCCATCGCATAGCCGTTCTCAACCGCTGAGAGCACCACCTGGGCGCCGGCCGCATGCGCCGCCTCGACCTCGGCGGCCGTGCTGCAGAAGCGGCGGGCCGCACCATCGGCGCGGGTGCGGATATGCCGCAGCATCGCCTCGGCCCGTTCCCCCGCCGCGGCGTGCCCGGCCGGGTCCCGCTTGCCCTGTGGCACATAGGCGATGAAGACCGCGGCGTGCATACCGCCTCGCGCCATCTTCGGAAAATCGACCTGCTGCGGCGTCTCGCCAACCGGGTCCGGCGGATCGGGCCAACGGATATCGATATGGGTGTCGAGTACCAGCGGATTGGCCATCAGGCATTCCCCCAGGCGCCGAGAAAGCGCGCCAGCAGCGGTCCCAGCACCGCGGTGTTGTAGCCGCCCTCCTGGGTGATGGTGGTCGGCAGCTTGAGCGCGCCGATCAGAGCGCCTGCCCGGGCAAACCCCGCCTCGGTGACCGCCAGCGCGTTCAGCGGTTCATCCTTCGAGGCATCGAAGCCGAGCGGGACAACCAACGCATCCGGGCGGAACGCTTCGATCGCAGCGATGCCCTGGCGAATCGCCTCGAGCCAGCCATCATCGCCGGTGCCGATCGCCAGCGGCAGGTTCAGGTTCAACCCCTCGCCTGCCTTGGCTCCCCGCTCCCCGGCATGGCCGACGAACCAGGGGTAGTAGTGGGCCGGGTCGCCATGGACGGAAATGGTCAGCACATCGCCGCGTTCCCAGAAGATTCCCTGGGTGCCGTTGCCGTGATGGCTGTCGATATCGAGGGTCGCGACGCGGCTCGCCCCTGCCGCCCGCAACGCCTCCACCGCCAGCGCGGCGTTGTTGAGGTAGCAATGGCCGCCGGCCCGTGCCGCGTAAGCGTGGTGCCCGGGCGGGCGGCACAGCGCATAGGCGCTGCGCCCTGCCGCCGTTTCGGCGGCGGCCGCGAGCGCGCATCCGGCCGCGGCAAGCGCCGCCTCCCAGGTGCCCTCCCCGATCGGGCAGGCGGCATCCGCCGTGTACCACCCCGCCTTGCCGACCACATGCGTGCCCGGCTGCGCGCCGTTGGCGAGCATCTCCGGCGCCGGATGGGTATTGGCAACCACTTCCGGTCCGGCGCTCGGCAGGGCGGCCCAAGCGGCCGCAGCATGGGCGAGGAAGTCGAGGTATTCGGGCGGATGCACGGCGATGAGCTGATCGACCGTAGCGGGCTCGGCTTCCCGCGGCGCGATACCGAGGCTGGCGAGGCCGCTCTGCAGCGCGGCCGCGCGCTCGACAACCTCATAATTCGGCCGGACCGTGCCGCGGATAAGGAAAAAGCGCGGGTTGTGCCGCGCCTGGTCGGGATGATGGAAGGCCTTCATGGGACAAGGCTAGCATGCCCGCACGGCCTGGACAGGCGCGGCGTGCTGCGCTGCACTTAAGCCATGACGCACAATCTTCCGCTCTCCGCCGCCCGGCTCTGGGACAGCCTCATGGACATGGCGAAGATCGGCGCCACGCCCAAGGGCGGCTGTAACCGCCAGGCGCTAACCGATACCGATGCCGCCGGCCGCGCCCAGTTGCTCGCCTGGGGCAAGGCGCTCGGCCTCACCGCAACGATCGACCGGCTCGGCACGATCGGGCTGCTACGGCCCGGGCGGGACCCCATGCGCAAGCCGGTCGCCATCGGCAGCCACCTTGATACCGTGCCGACAGGCGGCAAGTTCGACGGCGTTTACGGCGTGCTCGCCGGGCTGGAAATCATGCGTGCCCTGCAGGAGGCCGGCGCCGAGACCGAGGCGCCGATCCTGCTGATCAACTGGACCAACGAGGAAGGCGCCCGCTTCTTCCCGCCCATGGCAGCGAGCGAAGTGGCGATGGGGCTTGCCGATGAGGCGAAGCTACTGGCAATGCGGGAGATCCATGGCGAGGCGAGCTTCGGCGGCGAGCTCGCGCGGCTCGGCTTTGCCGGAGAGGCCGCACCGGCGCTTTGGCGCGACATCGCCTGCTATTTCGAGACGCATATCGAACAGGGCCCCTTCCTTGAAGAACGCGGTGCGCCGATCGGGATCGTGACCCACGCATTGGCTGCCCGCGCGGTGGAGTTCACCGTGACCGGGCGCGATGGCCATGTCGGCTCGACCATGGAAAGCCGGGCCGATGCCCTGGCCGCCGGCGCCGAGTTGCTGCTGGCCGGGGAGCGCATCGCGCTCGATACCGCCGGTGGCGGCATGGCCTCCATCACCCGTATCAGCGTCACCCCAGATGCCCGCGGCAATATCCCGTCCGGCACCCGGATGCTGGGCAGCGCGCGGCACCAGACGACGGCGGGCCTCGAGGCCATGCTGGCGGCCTGGCAGGCCGCGGCAGATCGGATCGCCGCGGCGCGTGGGGTCGGCATCATCATGGAACGCGGCTGGGGCTATCCGGAGACCCGCTTCGATCCCGTGCTGCTGGGCCGCCTGGAAGCCGCCGCCGGGCAACGGGGCTTGGCCGCGCATCGGCTGCCGACGCCGATCGGCCATGACGCCATCCATCTCGGCCGCGTGCTGCCGGCGGCGATGCTGTTCATTCCCTGCCATGGCGGCCTCTCGCACAACGAAGCGGAGAGCATCACACCGGAATGGGCGGAGGCGGGGCTGATGGTCTTGGCGGATGCGGTGATCGAGACGGCGGGGCTGATACGATGAATGCGAGCAACCTGCCTCTCTCGGGCGCCCGACTCTGGGACAGCCTGATGGAGATGGCGAAGATCGGTGCGACGACGAAGGGTGGCTGTAACCGCCAAACCCTGACCGATCTGGACGCCGAGGGCCGGGCCCTTTTCCAGCGCTGGGGCGAGGCGGCGGGCCTCACGCTGAGCGTCGATCGGCTTGGCAACATGGTGTTCCGCCGTGCGGGGCGCGATCCGACCCGCAAGCCGGTCGCGATTGGCAGCCACCTCGACACGCAACCCACCGGTGGCAAGTTCGACGGTGTGCTTGGCGTGCTGGCCGGGCTGGAGGTGATGCGCGCCCTGCATGAGGCGGGTGCGGAGACCGAGGCGCCGCTGCTGCTGATCAACTGGACCAACGAGGAAGGCGCCCGCTTCTCACCGCCGATGATGGGCAGTGGTGCCGCCATGGGCCTCTTCCCCGAAGCCGAAGTCCTGGCCAAGCGTTCACTCGATGGCGCGGTCTTCGGCGAGGAACTGCGCCGCATCGGCTGGCAGGGCAGCGCCGATCCGGCCGCCCTGCAGGATTGCGCCGCCTATCTCGAACTGCATATCGAACAGGGCAAGCTGCTGGAAGATGGCGGCTTCGATGTGGGCGTCGTGACCATGGCGCTCGGACAGAGCTGGTTCGAGGTGGTGGTTGAGGGCGAGGAATCGCATGGCGGGTCGCCGATGGCCGGGCGGCACGACGCGATGATGGCCGCCGCCCCCTTGGTTACCGCGGTCGAGGAGATCGCGCTGTCGACCGTCTCCCCGGCCGGCGAGCCGGGGCGAGGCACGGTCGGCGTTCTGGATGTCTACCCGGCGTCCCGCAATGTCGCCCCCAGCCGCATTTTCTTCAGCGTCGATTTCCGCCACGGCGATCCGGCTTCGCTCGCTGACATGGGCGAGAGGCTCACGGCCCGGGCCGCCGAGATTGGTCTGGCGCGCGGGGTGAAGGCCACGGTCACACCCTTCTGGCACTCGCCGCTGACCCCCTTCGATCCAACCCTGATCGGCCGGGTGCAGGCGAGCGCCACGGCGCGCGGCTACAAATGGCGGGATATCCCGACCGGCATCGGCCATGACGCGGTCTATATGGCCCGCCGGATACCGACGGTGATGGTCTTCACGCCCTGCCATGGCGGCATCAGCCACAACGAGGCCGAGAGCATCACCCTGGAATGGGCCGAGGCCGGGCTGCGCGTGCTGGCCGACGCGGCGCTCGCCACCGCCGGGCTACGCACGTCATGATGCCGCCCCGCATCGCCATCGGCGGCTTCCAGCACGAGAGCCATTCCTTCGCTCCGCTCCCGACCACCTGGGAGGGCTTTCTCCGCCCCGGCGGCTTTCCGGGCTTGCAGCGCCCGGCCACCCTGGTCGAGACCCTGCGCCCGACCAGTGTGCCCTGCGCTGGCGCCATCGCGATGTTGGAGGCGGCGGGAGCCGGTATCGTCCCGCTGACCTGGTGCTTCGCCAATCCCGCCGGCCCGGTTACCGCCGAAGCCTTCGAGCGCATCGCCGCGCTCATGCTCGCCACGCTTTCGGATGCGCTGGAGGCCGGGCCGCTCGATGGCATTTATCTAGAACTGCACGGCGCCATGGTCGCCGAGGGCTTCGACGATGCCGAGGCCGAGTTGCTGCGCCGGGTGCGTGCCGTAGTCGGGCCAGATCTGCCGCTCGCCGTCTCGCTCGACCCGCATGCCAATATGACCGAAGCCATGGTCGCGCTGACCGATGTGCTGGTGCCCTACCGCACCTACCCCCATGTGGACATGAAACCCGCCGGCGCCCAGGCGACGCGGCTGCTGCTGGAACGCATCCGCCGCGGCAAGCCCTGGGCGCGAGCCTTCGCAACGCTCGATTTTCTCATTCCCCTGACCATGCAGTGCACACTGGTCGAGCCCATGGCCGGCGTGATGGCCGAACGGGAGCGGCTTGCGGCGGCGCATGACGTGGCCGAGCTGGGCTTCTGCTTCGGTTTTCCCTATGCGGATTTCCCCGGCTGCGGCGTGGCCATCGCCGCCTGGGCGGAGGAGCCGGCGGCGGCCATCGCGGCGGTCGAGGCCCTCAAGGCTTATATGGATGCGCGCGAGCCGAGCTTCGCGGGCGCCGTGCTGCCT
>CAITYE010000216.1 GCA_903896535.1 uncultured Paracraurococcus sp. | reverse complement strand
CGATGCCGAGCGCGGTCTCCACCGTCCGGTCCAGGTCGAAGCGCCGGACCAGCAGCCGCAGCGCCAGCGGGATCAGCACCGCCTTGGCCAGCAGCGCGATCAGCGCGGTCAGGAACAGCTGCGGCGCGCCCTGCACATACCCCTGCCAGGCGGCGGCGGCGGCCAGCACCCCGCCCTGGAGGGCCAGCGCCGTAATCACCGCCGCGACCCGGCGGTGATAGAGCAGCATGCAGGAGAGCAGCAGCATGGCGCCCCCCAGCACATGCGCGACGTCGTAGGGAAGCTGGCCGAAGCTCATGACAGCCCCGTCGAGACAAAGAGCAGCGCGGCGGCGAGCAGCGCCAGCAGCAGCGCGGCGCCGAGGAATTCCGGCACCCGGAAGACCCGCATCTTGGCGATGGCGGATTCGAACACCGCCAGCGCCAGGGCGAGCCCCGCCATCTTCACCACCCAGGCCAGCAGGCCGAGCGCCCAGGCGAGCGGCCCGGCGCCCGCCGGGGCGGTGCCGAAGGGCAGGAAGATCGCCACGATCAGCGCCAGCCAGAGCGTCAGGCGCAGCGCCGCCTGCGCTTCCCACAGCGCCAGGTGGCGGCCGCTCGATTCCAGCAGCATCGCCTCATGCACCATGGTCAGTTCCAGATGCGTCGCGGGATTATCGACCGGGACGCGGGCGTTCTCGGCCACTGCGACCGCCAGCATGGCGGCTGCCGCCAGCGCCAGGGAGATCCGCAGGCCGAAGCCGCCATCGCGCAGCGCGGCTGCGATCTGATCAAGGTTGCTGCTGCCGGCCAGCATGACAAAGCTCAGCGCCGCGACCAGCAAAGCGGGTTCGGCGAAGCTCGCGAAGCTCATCTCCCGCGCCGCGCCGAGGCCGCCGAAGGCGGTGCCGACATCCAGGCCCGTCAGCGCAAGGGCCATGCGCGCCAGCGCCAGCAGCCCGGCCACCAGCAGCAGGTCGGCCAGGGGCGCGAGCGCCATGCCGAGGGCGAAGCTGGGCACCAGGGCGAGCGCCGTGAGGCAGGCGGCGAAGCCCAGATAGGGCGCGACTTCGGAGACGGCGGAGGCGTTCTCGGCCAGCACCGGGCGCTTGCGCAGCAGCTTGTCCAGATCGCGCCAGGGCTGCAGCGGCGAGGCGCCGCGCCGACCCAGCATGCGCGCCTTCAGCCAGCGGATACCGCCCACCAGCAGCGGCGCGGCGAGGACCACCAGCGCGACATGCAGCAGCTGCGTCAGGATCGCCGCCAGCGCCTGCATCATCCGCCTTCCAGCCAGGCGATGAGGGCGAGCAGCAGGACCAGTGTGGCGAAGCCGAGGCCGAGGCATTGCCGCAGCGAAAAATCCCGCAACCGCTCGGCCCGCCCGGCCAGGGCATCGGTTGCGCGGGCCAGCGGTGCCAGCAGGAAGGGCTCGCTCGGGTCGCGGAAGCTCGCCGCGTAGTGCCCGGCGCGCGGCTCCCCGGGGCGGGGCATGTCCACCACCTCGCGTGCCGCGAGCAGGCTGGTGCCGAGCATGCGCCGCAGCGGCTGGGCGATGCCGCCCGCGCTTGGCTGGGTCAGCGGGTCACCGAAGACCAGCGGCGGATCGATGAAGCCGCCATTCCACACCGGGCCGCGCTGCGTCGCCTGTGGGGAACGGCGGCGGAGCAACAGCCAGGTGGCCAGCAGGCAGGCGGCCAGCAGCAGGGCGACCAGCCAGGGCAGGTAGGCCGCCGCCCCCTCCCCAGCGAGCAGGCCGAGACCGTGCCGCAGCGGCGCCGCGCCGGCGAGCTGGGCGACGGCCGGGCCGGCGAGGTCGAGCAGCGCCCCGGGCAGCAGGCCGAAGGCCAGCGTCAGCGCTGCGGCGAGGACGAGGGCGGCGCGTTCCAGCCGCCCGACCTCATGCGCGCCGGCGCCGCGCGGCGTGCGCGGCCGGCCGAGGAACACGAGACCGATCAGGCGCATCATGGCGGCGGCGGCCAAGGCCACCGCCATCCCCACCAGCGCCAGCGCGGCCGCCGCCAGCACCTGCAACGTGATATCGCCAAGCTTCCAGGCGGCGAGCAGCGATTGCAGCAGCAGCCATTCGCTGGCGAAGCCCGAAAGCGGCGGTAGCGCGGCGGCAGCGCCAGCGCCCAGCATGGCGCAGGCCGCGGTCACCGGCATGGCGTGGATCAGCCCGCCCAGGCGATCGATCCGCCGGCTGCCGGCGGCGTGCAGCACCGCCCCGGCGGCCAGGAAGAGCAGCGTCTTGAACACGCCATGATTTAGCGCGTGCAGCAGCGCCGCCCCGGCCGCGAGCGTGGCCAGCCCGCCGAGATCGCGGCCGCGAAAGGCCAAGGCAAGGCCGAGGGCGGCCAGGATCAGGCCGATATTCTCGATGGTCGAGCAGGCGAGCAGGGTCTTGGTATCGGCTTCCAGATTGGCGCGCAGCCCGCCCAGCACCGCGCCGGCGACGCCGAGCACGAGCAGCGGCACCCCCCACCAGACCGGCTGCGCGGGGCCGCAGAGATCGAACAGAAAGCGGGCCAAGACATACAGGGCAACCTTGGTCATCGCCCCCGACATCAGCGCCGAGACATGGCTCGGCGCCGCCGGATGGGCCAGCGGCAGCCAGGCATGCAGCGGTACCATGCCGGCCTTGGCGCCGGCCCCGGCCAGGACGAGCGCCAGGATGGCGGCGGCGCGCCAGCCCTCTGGCGGGCGTTCGCGCAGGGCGGTGAAATCAAGCGCGCCGGCACCCGCCGCGAGCAGCCCCGCCGCGGCGGCGAGGCAGGCCCCGGCGAACAGCGCGAAGCCGAGATAGCGCCGTGCGGCATGGCGATTCTCGGCCTGTTCATGGTCAGCCGCGACCAGGGCCCAGGAGGCGAAGGACATCGCCTCGAAGCCGAGCAGCAGGGTAAAGAGGTCGCCCGCCGCCAGCGTCAGCGCCATGCCGGCGAGAAACAGCGGATAGGGCACGAGGCTGCGCGCCGGCCCCGGCGGATGGCCCAGGGCGAATAGCGAGGCGAGCGCGCCGGCGAGGCCGAGGATGAGCAGGAACCAGGCGCCAAGGGCATCGAGCGCGAGGCGGGCGCCGCCCCAGGGCGGCCCGAAGGGCAGCGGCAACGGCGCCGGCGCGCCGCCCAGCAGCGCGGCCACCGCAATGGCCATGAACCCGACACAGCCCGCCAGGCTGCCGGCATGGACCAGCCGTCCGACCCAGCCCCGTTCAGGCCCGCCATAGGCCGCCGGTACCGCCAACAGCAGCATCGCCAGGATGACGAGGCCAAGGGCACTCAGCACGGGGAAGGTGCGGAAACGCTCACCGGTCGAGCCTATCGCCCGGGGGGTCAGGTGCAAGAGGGGAACGTCGCAACACGCCCTTAACACGGCAGCCCTGAGGCGTTAGGGACGCTGCCAGAACGCCGCGGCAAGTGGCGAGGAGAGGTGCGGTCATGCAACGTCGCGGCGTGCTGGTGGCTGGAGGCATCGCCGGGCCGGCGTGCCCGTCGCGCCCGCCCGCGGCCCTGCCCGCCGGCTACCGCGCCGCCCGCGCGCTTGACGCCGGGGCGGCGGCGGCGATGCCGGTCCCCAAAAAGGTCGCTGAGAGTGAGAATTGGCGGGTCTCCCGGGCATTGGCCTATCGCTGCTCCCGGGTTGTCGAGAACACCTTCGACAAGTTCACGTTTTTGATGCAGGCTCCGGATCAGCAGAGGCGCTGAGGCGGCGCCGGGCTGGACGGAGCGTGGGTGCCGCAACGGCGCCCGCGACAACGATAAAAAAGCGCCGCCTTAGCGGCGTGGGGATGGGGGCAGCGTCGCATGGTTCCTTTGCTTGCGTTCAGCAGGGTCATAGACAAGCTGAACGCCGCGGTCGGCAAGCTCGCCGACGTGGCGGTGTTCGCCGCCTGTTTCATCAGCGCCGCGAATGCCTTCGTCCGCTACGGCTTCTCCTATTCCTCGAACGCCTGGCTTGAGGTGCAGTGGTACCTGTTCGGGGCGACGGTTATGCTGGGCGCCGCCTATACGCTGTTCCGCAACGAACATGTGCGGGTCGACATCCTTTACGCGAGCCTGTCTGAGCGGGCGAAGCTCTGGGTCGATGTCTTCGGCTTCACCGTCTTCATGCTGCCGGCCACGATCCTGCTCACCTACATGACCTGGCCCTTCTTCCTGGACAGCTTCGTCCGTAACGAGGGCTCGCCCAATGCCGGTGGGCTGGTCCGCTGGCCGGTCAAGCTGCTGATGCCGGTGGGCTTCTTCCTGCTGTCGCTGCAGGGCATCTCCGAGCTCATCAAGCGCGTCGCCCTGTTGCGGGGCTACACGCCGGATCCGGACGCGCTGCATGCGTATGTCCGGCCCGAACAATAGCCCCAGAACGCAGGATTAGCGCCCGATGACCATCGATATGGACGTGATGGCGCCGCTGATGTTCGGCGGCCTCATTGTCTTCCTCATCCTCGGCTTCCCCGTGGCCTTCTCGCTTTCGGCGGTGGGTCTGTTTTTCGGCTTCGTCTCGATCGAGCTTGGCTTTTTCGGGCCGCAATATCTCGGCAACCTGCCGCTGCGGGTCTTCGGCATCCTGGCCAACGACCTGCTATTGGCGATCCCCTTCTTCACCCTGATGGGCGCCATCCTGGAACGCTGCGGGCTGGCGGAAGACCTGCTGGAAGGCACCGGGCAGCTGTTCGGCAAGGTGCCGGGCGGCCTCGCCTACGCGGTCATCCTGGTCGGCGCGGTGCTGGGCGCCATCACCGGCACGGTCGCTGCCTCGGTCATCGCGATGGGCATGATCTCGCTGCCGATCATGATGAAGTACGGCTACGACATGCGGATCGCGACCGGTGTCATCGCTGCCTCCGGCACCATCACCCAGGTCATCCCGCCCTCGCTCGTGTTGATCGTGCTGGGCGATCAGCTCGGGAAATCGGTTGGCGACATGTATGCCGGCGCGATCGGCCCCTCGATCCTGCAGGTGCTGCTGTTCATCCTCTTTATCGCCGGCGTCTCGATCTTCGCGCCGCACAAGGTGCCGCCGCTGCCGGATGAGGCGCTGACCCAGCGCGGCTGGCCGCTGATCTGGCGGGTGCTGAAGGGCATGGTGCCCTCCATCGTGCTGATCTTCCTCGTGCTCGGCACCATCTTCCTTGGCCTTGCCACGCCGACGGAAGCGGGCGCCATGGGCGCGGTCGGCGCCGCCGTGCTGGCGGTGGTCAATGGCCGCTTCACCTGGTCGCTGCTTTGGCAGGCGACGCAGACCACCATGCGGATCACCGCGCTGGTCATCTTCATCCTGATCGGCGCCACGGTCTTCAGCCTGGTCTTCCAGGGCGTTGACGGCTCTATTTGGATCGAGCACCTGCTGGCCAAGCTGCCGGGCGGCGCCACGGGCTTCCTGATCTTCAGCCAGGTCTTCATCTTCTTCCTGGCCTTCTTCCTCGACTTCTTCGAGATCGCCTTCATCATCATCCCGCTGCTGGCCCCGGTCGCGGCCAAGCTCGGGATCGATCTGGTTTGGTTCGGCGTGCTGATCTGCGTGAATATGCAGACCAGCTTCATGCACCCGCCCTTCGGCTTCGCGCTGTTCTATCTGCGCGGCATCGCGCCCAAGGAGGTCAAGAGCAGCGATATCTACTGGGGCGCCATCCCCTGGGTGATCCTGCAGCTCATCCTGGTCGCCATCGTCATCTTCTGGCCGGAATGCGTGACCTACTGGCTCGACAAGGGCACGGGCGTCGACCCAAGCACTGTGAAGATCGAGGTGCCGCTGCCCGATTTGCCGGATGACGAGGCCGCGCCGATCTTCAAGTAGCCTGCTCAAGCCATGATGTCTCCAGAGCGACGCCCGTTCAGGTTTTCCACCTGAACGGACGTCGCTCTGGCGCACGCGCCTTCGCCTTCGCGCACGCGCCCTGCTCCAACCGTTGTTTGGTCGCGGGCTTCAGCGCCTTCGGCGATTCCGCCTCAACGCATCCCGATCGACCTGCGCGGGTCGATCGGCGTCGGCAGCGGTGCGGCGGCTTCGATGATCTCGGCGGCGTCGAGGGCGAGATCCTCCCGCCAGCGCGCCGCCACCACCTGCACCCCGACCGGCAAGCCCTGCGCCAGGCCGGTCGGTACCGCGACGCTCGGCAGGCCGAGGAAGACGGTCGGGAACATCGGCTGCTGCGCGCGATAGACGCGGGCGAAATCGGTCTGGTCGAGACCTTGCGGAAAAGGCAGTTCGGCCGAGACGGGGATCACCAGGATCGGCCGTTCGGCCAGGAACGCGGCCCAGGCGCGCTGCCGCGTCGCCCGCCGCGCCAGCACGCGCATATAGTCCTCAAGGCTCGGCAGGGAATCGCCCGACATGGCGCCGAAGGCGCCACGGATCGCCGCATCGCCGTGCTGCATCACCGCCTCGCGCATGAAGACCAGCGCCTCGGCATTGAGGAAGGTCGCCCAATCCGCCGCCGCCCCGGTAAAATCGGGCGGTGCGGCCTCCTCCACCGCATAGCCGGCGGCGGCCAGCGCCCGGCCTGCGGCCTCGACCGCCGCCGCCACCGCCGGATCGACCCCCGTGCCGGCCGGATCGATACAGAGGGCGGCGCGGATCGGCCGGGTGGGCGCCGGCCCGGTGGCGGGCATCGGCACCTGCCAGGGATCGCGCGCATCCGGCCCGGCCATGGCGGCCAGCGCCGGGCGCAAATCCCGCACCCGCCGCGCCAGCGGCCCCTGAGTGGACAGCAGTTGGGAGGAGAGCGGGCGCTCGGCGGCCGCGCTTGGGTTGAAAGCGGCGATCCGCCCGGCCGAAGGGCGCAGCCCAGCCACGCCGCAGGCATAGGCCGGATAGCGCACCGAACCGCCGATATCATTGCCATGGGCGATGGCGCCGATGCCGGCGGCCACCGCCGCCGCCGCCCCACCGGAGGAACCACCCGGGGTATGCGCTGCGCTCCAGGGATTGCGGGTCTGCCCGTACAGGTCGTTCTCGGTGAACCAGCGCCAGGAGAAGGCGGGGGTATTGGTGCGGCCGATGATGACCGCGCCAGCGGCGCGGAGATTGGCCACCACCGGGCTGTCATCGGGGGCGATCAGATCCTTGAAGGCGACCACGCCATTGCTGGTCGCCCGCCCCTTGGCATCGACATTGACCTTCACTGTCACCGGCACGCCGGCCAGCGGGGCCAGCGCCTCGCCCCGGGCGCGGGCCGCATCAACCGCCGCCGCGGCGGCGAGTGCCGCTTCGGGCAGCGGCTCGACCACGGCGTTGAGGGCGGGGTTCACCGCCTCAAGCCGCGCCAGCGCGGCCGCCGTCGCCTCCCGCGCCGAGCCGGTGCCGAGCCGGATGGCAGCGGCGATGTCCAGGGCATCCCAGGCCCAGATCTCCGATGGCATGGTCGGCCTCTCTCGCGCCCGAAGACGCGCAGTTTAGCCCGGCGGCCCGCCGCGTTTCCAGGTGATGACGAGCACGTCGCGGCAGGAGGGCAGGGCCGGGTCGGCCGGCTGCACCGGTGTCACCCCATGCATCACCCGCCGATCATCGACGAAGGTGGTATCCAGCCGTTCGGCCAGGGTGAACCGCGCCAGTTCGTGCTGCGCGTCATCGGTGACCAGCGTCTCGCCGCCGATCAAATTGGTCCGCGCCAGCATGGCGATCAGCACGTAATCCACGCCGTCATGGTGCACGCCCTCAGGCGTCGGGTAGCCAGGGGCGGCGGCGGCGGCCTCGATGCGGAACTGATGCACCTCGATGAACCAGGCCTCGCCCGGCGCGCGCGCCTCGGCGACCGCTTGGCCAAGGCCCAGCAGGCCGTGCAGCGGGGCGCTGTCGGCCACCGCGTCCTCCACGGGGGCGAACCAGCGCTCGATGCCGCCATTCAGGGTGTTGTGGACCACCGCCTGGAAATGCGGGCGGTGCGGCCCGCGCCGCGGCGTGCGCGTGCCGGCCGCGACCGTGTAGTTGGCATGTCGGCGCCGGCGATAGCGCCCGCCATCGGCCATGAAGGCGTCGGTCTCCAGGCGTTCCCAGCTGGCGGCGAAGGCGGCGAGTTCGGCCGGGGCGCCGGCGGGGCCGAGCAGCGCGACCATCTCGGCGCCGCTGGCCTGGGCAAAGCCTTCGACCTCGATCGCCGCGAGCAGCGGGGCGGGTGGTGGCCGGGTGAGAGTGGCGCTCACGACGCCTCGCCGATCGGCGGAGCGGCGCCGCTGCGTCCGGCCAGCACCTCGGCGACATGGCGGACCTTCACCGCATGGCCTTCGCGCTGCAGCCGGCCGGCCATGTTCAGCAGGCAGCCGAGATCGCCGGCAAGGAGGGTATCGGCACCGCTGGCGACGATGGCTTGCGTCTTGTCGGCCACCATGCGGGTCGAGATCTCCGGGTATTTGACGCAGAAGGTGCCGCCGAAGCCGCAGCAGATCTCGGCATCCGGCAATTCCTTCAGCGTCAACCCGGCGATGCTGCCGAGCAGGGCGCGCGGCTGCGCCTTGACGCCCATCTCGCGCAAGCCGGCGCAGCTGTCGTGATAGGTGACGATGCCATCGTAGCGCGCCTCGGTCGCCACCATGCCGCGCTGATCGGTGAGGAAGCTGACCAGTTCATGCGTCTTTGCCGCCAGCCGCTCCGCCTTGCCGCGATATTCGGGATCATCGGCGAAGAGGCCGGGGAAGTGGTGCGCGATCATGGCGCCACAGGAGCCCGAGGGGACCACGGTGAAGTCATAGGGCAGGAAGGCGTCGATGATCGGTCGGGCGAGGTCCTGGGCGGTGCGCCGGTCACCGCTGTTGTACGCGGGCTGGCCGCAGCAGGTCTGCTGCGGCGGTACTGCCACGGTGCAACCTGCCCGCTCCAGCAGCTCGATCGCGGCGAAGCCGATGGTTGGCCGATAGAGATCGACCAGGCAGGTGACGAAAAGCGCGACGCGCGGCTTAGAGACGGACATGGGGTCAGACTAGGCCGCCGCCGGCCGGCGCGAAAGCGCGCCGGGCGCAGCGGTTCAGGGGTTCGCGGTGGCGACCAGCCGCCAGGTCGGATCGCTTGAAGCGAGGTCGCGCTGGAAGGTCCAGAGATCGACGATTTCGGTCACCGCATCGCTGCCCAGCACGACGCCGCCCTGCGGGTCGGTGCGGAGGTTCACCTGGTCGGAGACGAAGCGCACCGTGATATCGGCGATGCTGCCGCGCAGGTCGGCGGCTTCGATCGCCACCTGGGCCATGCTGCGGACTTCGTTGCGCTGGGTCTCCCCGGCCGCCTCGCGGGCGGCGATTGCCTGCTCGAAGCCGGCATAGGTATCGTCCCCAAGCAGCCCGTTCAGCGCGCGCCGATCGCCGCTGGCGAAAGCGGCCACGATCATGCGAAAGGCGCCCTCGGCGCCGTCGAGGAAGCGCCCGGGGGCGAAGCTGCGATCGGCGGCGTTGATGCGGGCCAGAGCCTGCCCCGGCGGGCTGCGCGGATCGGGAAGGGCCCAGCCGCTGGCGGCGCCGGGCGGCGGCTCCTCGGCGGCATCCGCCGCGCGGGCCGGGCGGGGGCCGAAGCCGGCCGGGCGCGCTTCCGGCTTCGCCGGGCGCTCGAAGCCGGTACGCCGGCCGAGCACGCCGCGCAGCCGCAGCACGAGAAACGCCGCAACCATCCCGAACAGGATGAGATCGACCGGAAGACCGCCTGTCATCGCATACTCCTTCGTTTCTATCTGGGGCTTTCGGGGCCGCACCGCAACGGTAAAGCGGCCTGGACAGGCGAGATCGCGACGGCTAGCGGCGGGATGAGCAAAAAAAGGACCCAGGCGGCCATGATCCTCCTGCGCCACGGCCAGAGCGAGTTCAACCTGGCCTTCACCGCAACCAAACGTGACCCGGGCATCCCCGACCCGAAGCTAACGCCGCATGGCGAGGAACAGGCTTTGGCAGCGGCGCTGGCGCTGGGCGATGCGGGGATCAAACGGATCATCTGTTCCCCCTATACCCGGGCGCTGCAGACCGTCGCGCCGATCGCCGAACGGCTGCGCGTGCCGGTCACCATCACGCCGACGGTGCGGGAACGCTATGCCTTCTCCTGCGATATCGGGACGCCGCGGACGCATCTGCAACGCGATTGGCCGCATCTCGACTTCGGGCATATCGACGAGATCTGGTGGCCGGCGATCGAGGAACCGGACGCGCAGATCGAGGCACGGGCGCAGTTGTTCCGCGGCGAGATGGCGACGCTGCCGGGCTGGCAGGATACGCTGGTGGTCTCCCATTGGGGCTTCATCCTGGCCATGACCGGGGAGCGGGTGATGAACGGCCAATGGCTGCGCTGCGACCCGACCGGGCCGGCGCCCACCGAGATCGTCTGGCGGCAATATCACCCGACGGTGGTGCAACCCTGACCGGCGGGCGGCTTTCGTCACACCGGCCCGCGTGCTAGGCGCCGCCGAATACAGATTCGAAAGGCGCCGTCATGTCCGACCAGCCCGCCAACGGCATCGCCCCGGAAGCCCCGCCCCTGCTGCTCAACGTGCAGTACACCAAGGACCTCTCCTTCGAGGTGCCCGGGGCGCCGGCGATCTACACGCAAATCCGCGAACAGCCGCGGGTCGACCTGAACCTCGATGTACAGGCCCGGCCGTTGCAGGAAGGCGGCAATGTCTTCGAGGTGGGGCTGAGCATCCGGGCCGAGGCGAAGTCCGGCGAGACCACCTGCTTCATCGCCGAACTGGTCTATGCCGGCGTCTTTACGGTGAATGTCGACCCCTCCCTGCTGGAACCCGTGCTGCTGGTTGAATGCCCGCGCCTGCTGTTCCCCTTCGCCCGTAATATCCTGGCTGAGGTGACGCGCGATGGCGGCTTCCCGCCGGTGCTGCTGACGCCGATCGACTTCGTGGCGCTGTGGCAACAGCGGCGCGGCACGGCCGGTTTGGCGGCGGAAACCGTCGGCAACGCCTAAGCAGCGCACCTACGGGTAATTGTATATTATAGTAAAAAATACTTGATTCCTTGCTGCTGGCGGTTAACCATCGCCGCCAGCAAGGAATTAGGCCCCGCATGCTCCAGACCGCGCGTACTGCCAGCCCCGCCGCCCCGCCGCCGTGGGGCACCCTGGCCGAGGTGGTCCGGCCCTTCCCGGCGCCCCGCCCGCCAGAGCCCATCCTGCTCGCCCCACCGACCCCGACCGGCGCCGAACTCGCCGCCATCGAGGCAAGCCTCGCCACCGGCTGGCTTGCCCCCGCCGGGCCCGTCCCCGCGGCCTTCGAAGCGGCCCTGGCCGAGACCACGGGCTTGCCGGACGTGCTGGCCACCACCTCCTGCACCGCCGCGCTGCATCTCGGCTATCGGGTGCTCGGCCTCACCCCGGGCGATGAGGTCTGGACCGCTGGCCTGACCTTCATCGCGACCATCGCGCCGGCGGTGCAGATGGGCGCGGTGCCGCGCTTCCTCGACGTGACGCCGGACAGTTGGACCCTCGATCCGGATCTGCTGCGGCGCGAGTTGGCCCGCGCCGCCCGGCGCGGGCGGCTGCCGCGCGTCGTCGTGCCGGTGGATCTGTTCGGTCAATGCGCCGATCTCGACGCCATCCTGGAAGCCTGCGGCCGTTGGGGCGTCCCCGTCTTGTGCGATAGCGCCGCCGCGCTTGGCGCCAGCCTGCGCGGCCGGCATGCCGGGCAGGGTGCGCTGCTGGCGGCCTTCAGCTTCAACGGCAACAAGATCATCACCACCGGCGGCGGCGGCGCGCTCTGCACTGCCGAGCCCCGCCTGCTCGCCGCCGCCCGCCACCTGGCCACCCAGGCCAAGGAACCGGCGGCGCATTACCAGCATGAGACCACGGGCTTCGCCTATGGCCTGTCCTCCGTCCTCGCCGCCATCGGGCTTGCCCAACTGCCAAGCCTCAGCGCGCGGGTCGCCACCAAGCGGGGCCTCTTCGCCCGCTACGCCGCCGCCCTGGCCGACCTGCCCGGCTGCACCCCGATGCCGGAACCGGCCTGGGGCCGCAGCAATCGCTGGCTCAGCGTCATCCTGCTCGATCCCGCCCGCGGCGCGCCGGACCGCGAACAGG
This sequence comes from uncultured Paracraurococcus sp., assembly GCA_903896535.1. GTDB lineage: Bacteria > Pseudomonadota > Alphaproteobacteria > Acetobacterales > Acetobacteraceae > CAITYE01. The sequence goes on along the minus strand of CAITYE010000216.1, from coordinate 1,405 downwards.
CGCGTCGCGCGCTCGCCGCCGAGGGGATCGAGGCGCGCACGGTCTGGAAGCCCTTGCCCTTGCAGCCGGTCTTTCGCGATGCGCCGCGCGCTGGCGGGGCCGTCGCGGCCCGGCTCTTCGACCACGGCCTCTGCCTGCCCTCCGGCTGCGGCCTGACGGAGCCGCAGCAGGCCCGGGTCATCGCCATCCTGCGCGGCCTCTGGCGGGGCTGAGCCATGCGCATCCTTTACCTGCATCAGCATTTCTCCACGCCCGAAGGCGCCGGCGGCACCCGCAGCTTCGCCCTGGCCGCGGCGCTGGCGGCGCGTGGCCATGCGGTAACCATCGCCTGCGGCCAATATGCCGGCGCCACGACCGGCCTTGATGGCCCATTCCGGCACGGGCTGCGGCAAGGCCCGGTGGGCGCCTGCCGGGTGGTGGAATTCGCCATCCCGTGCGGCAATGCCCAGCGGCTGCCGGCCCGCGCCGCGGCCTTCCTGCGCTATGCCGGCCGCGCCACCCGCCTGGCTTTGGCTGAGCCCTGGGACCTGATCATCGCCAGTTCCACCCCGCTGACCGTGGCCCTGCCGGCGCTGGCGGCGCGCCGGCTGCGCGGCATCCCCTTCCTGTTCGAGATCCGCGATCCCTGGCCGGAGCTGCCGCGGGCGATGCGCGCCGGGCCACCCTGGCTCTGGCGGGGCATGGACCGCCTCGCGGACGCCGCCTGCCGGCGCGCCGCCGCCGTGGTCGCCCTCTCCGAGGGCATGGCGGCGACCGCGCTGGCCCATGGCGCCCGGCCCGAGGCGGTGGCGGTCATCCCCAATGGCTGCGACCTCGACCTCTTTGGCCCGCACATCGCGCCTTGGCGGCCGGCCGATCTCGATCCCGGGCAGTTGCTCGCCGTCTATGCCGGCACGCATGGCCGGGCGAATGGCCTGGGCCAGTTGCTCCAGGCCGCCGCCCGGCTGCAGGCGGATGCGGCGCCGGTCACCCTGGCCCTGGTCGGCGCGGGCGGGGAGAAGCCGGCGCTGGTCGCCGCCGCCGCCGCCGCCGGCCTCCATAATCTCCGCTTCTTCGATCCGCTGCCGAAGCCCCGGCTCGCCGGGCTGCTGGCCGGCAGTCAGGTCGGGCTGCAATGTCTGGCGCCGGTGCCCGGCTTCGCCGAATGGACGGCACCGAACAAGCTGATGGACTATCTGGCCGCCGGCCTGCCCGTTGTCGCCAATCTCGGCGGCCGGGCGGCGCGGCTGCTGGCCGGGGACGGCATTGGGCCCTGCGGGATAGCGACGCCGCCTGGCGATCCGCTCGCCCTGGCCGCGGCACTGGCCCGGCTGGCGAGCCGTCCGGCCGAGCGCCACGCCATGGCCGCCGCCGCCCGCGCCCAGGCGGAGCAGCGCTGGGATCGGCGGCTGCTGGCCGCGCAGTT
>CAITYE010000215.1 GCA_903896535.1 uncultured Paracraurococcus sp. | reverse complement strand
TCCCAGGCACGCTGCGGGTGCCAGCCGCGGTCGCCTCCTGCACCCCTTCGAGGATGGTCGGCAGGTCGCGGATCGAGACCTGTTCGGTCAGCAACGCCTGCAATACCCGTTGCAGCCCGCCGACGCCGATCTGCGACGGAACCAGATCGCTGACCAACTTCTTGTGTTCCCCCGGCAGCTCATCGAGCAGCTTCTGGGTCTCGGCGAAGGAGAGCAATTCGGCCATCTGCTCCCGCACCGTCTCGGTCAAATGGGTGATCAGCACCCCGGCCGCATCGACCACGGTGCACCCCCGCGCCAGCGCTTCTTCCCGCAGCCCCTCCTCGATCCAAAGTGCCGGCAGGCCGAAGGTCGGCTCCGTCGTGCGCTCCCCGGGCAGGGCCGGCACCTGGCCGGACGGGTCGATCGCCAATTGCAGCGGCGGGCGCAGTTGGCCGCGCCCGGCCTCAATCTCCTTGACCCGCAGCACATAGGTATCGGGCGGCAACTCCAGATTGTCCTGGATCCGCACGCTCGGCAGCACGAAGCCCATCTCCTGCGCCATGCTGCGGCGAAGCTGGCGGATCTGCTCGGTCAGCCGCGGCGCATCGCCGGCCGCGAGCGCGAGCAGCCCGTAGCCCAGCTCCAGTCGCAGCAGGTCAAGCCGCAGCGCCTCGGCAACCGGTGGCTCGGCCGGTGCCGCGACCGGCGGCGGTGGCGTCGTCGCCTGCTCCAGGGCCGCCTTCCGCAAGACCCAGGCAAGCCCGCCCGCCCCCCCAGCCAGCAGCAGGAAGGGCAGTATCGGCATCCCCGGCAGGGCGCCCAGCACCGTCGCCGCACCGGCGGCGAGCGCCAGCGGCTTCCAGGCGCCGATCAGCTGCCGGCGCATTGTCTCATCCGCCCGCTCCTCACCGGACCCCTTGGTGACCACGATGCCGGCGGCGACCGAGATGAGGAGTGCAGGGATCTGGCTGACCAGGCCATCGCCGACGGTCAGCAAGGAAAAGGTATTGGCCGCCTCGGCGACCGGCAGGCCATGCCGGATCACGGCGATCGCCAGGCCGCCGATCAGGTTGATGGCGGTGATGATAAGGCCCGCCACGGCATCGCCGCGCACGAATTTGGCGGCGCCGTCCATGGCGCCATGGAAGGCGCTTTCCTGCTCCAGCTCCCGCCGCCGGCGCCGGGCTTCCGCTTCATCGATCAGTCCGGCCGAGAGATCGGCATCGATCGCCATCTGCTTGCCCGGCATGGCATCCAGGCTGAAGCGCGCAGCGACCTCGGCGATACGGCCGGAGCCCTTGGTCACCACCATGAAGTTCACGACGAGCAGGATGGCGAAGACAATCAGCCCCACCACCACATCGCCGCCCATCAGGAAGCCGCCGAAGGCGGCAACGACATGGCCCGCCGCCTCCGGGCCCTCATGCCCATGGGTCAGGATGGTCCGCGTCGTGGCGACATTGAGCGCAAGACGCAACAGGGTGGTCAGCAGCAACACTTGCGGAAATGCCGTGAAATCGAGCGGCCGGCGGAGGAATAGCGCCACCATCAACACAAGCACCGAGACGGTGAGCGAGGCCGCCAGAGCGGCATCCAGCAGCAGCGTCGGCAACGGCACGACCAGCACCGCAAGCAGCGCCGTGACGCCGATCGCCAGGGTGACGTCGCCGCTTGGGCGCAGCCGACCAAGCCAAGCCGGCAGAACAAAGCCCCCCATGCCTCAGCGACCGCCGGGCAGCAGGAAGCCGGGCTGGACTGAGACCGCTACCCCCTGGGCCCGGTATTCGTGCAGCTTGTTCCGCAGCGTGCGGATCGAGATACCAAGGATCTCGGCCGCCCGGGTCCGATTGCCGAGGCAATGGGTGAGGGTCTCAAGGATCAGGTCGCGCTCGACCTCCTCGACCCGGCGGCCGACCAGGCCACTGACCAGCGCGCTGGGTGGTGGCGTGGCCGAAGCGCCAGCGGGGATCTCCGCCATCACCACCTCCCGCGGCGGCACGCTCAGCTCGATCGCCTCGGGCCCGATCTGCGCACCTTCGGCGAGCAGCACGGCACGGTGCAGGGCATTCTCCAACTCACGCACATTGCCGGGCCAGGGGTGCTGCAGCAGCAGCGCCTCCGCGGCCGGAGTCAGCGCACGGCGCGGCAGGCCGTTCGCCGCGGAGAAGCGGTCTGCGAAATAGCGGGCCAGCGCCGGGATATCCCCGGGCCGGGCGCGCAGCGGCGGGATCGCCAGGCCGATGACGTTCAGCCGGAAAAAGAGATCCTCGCGAAACCGCCCGGACCGCACCTCGGCCGATAGATCTCGATTGGTCGCCGCCAGGAGACGGACATCGACCTTCACCGGCGCGCCGCCGCCCAGGCGATCCACCTCCCGCTCCTGAATGACCCGCAGCAGCTTCGCCTGCAGCCGGGGCTCCATCTCGCCGATTTCATCAAGCAGCAGGGTGCCGCCCTCGGCCTGCTCGAATTTGCCCTTGCGGGCGGCGACCGCACCGCTGAAGGCGCCCTTCTCGTGGCCAAACAGCTCGCTCTCCAGCAGGGTCTCGGGCAGGGCGGCGCAGTTCAGCGCCACGAAGGGGCCCCGCGTGCGCCGGCTATGGGTGTGGATGAAACGGGCCAGCACCTCCTTGCCCGTGCCGCTCTCACCGCTGATCAGGATGCTGGCCTCCGCCCGCGCTAACTGTTCGGCGCGGGCCAGAAGTGCGGCCATGCGCGGGTCCTGGTGCACCGGCCCCGGCTCCTGGCCGCTCGCCGCCTGCAACATGGCGGCGATCAGCTCGGCATCCGGGGGCAGCGGCAGGAACTCCTTGGCACCGGCGCGGATCGCCCGCACCGCGGCGCTGGCATCCGCGTTACGACCGCAGGCAATCACCGGGCAGGCGATCCGCTCGGCGCTCAACTGCTCGATCAGCCAGCCGATATCTTGCGTCAGATCGCACATGACCAGATCGGCGCCCTCCGCCCGCAGCCGCGCCAGGCCAGAGGCAGCACCTCCCTCGTGCCGCACCGCCGCGCCGCGCGCCGTGGCGATCCGCGCCGCGTGGCCAAGCTCACCCTCCAACGGGCCGATGATGAGAAGCCGCGCCATGGTCAGCTGGCCCGGTCCCCCTTGATGATCTCCGTCATGGTCACGCCCAGGCGGTTGTCATCGACCATCACCACCTCGCCCCGCGCGACCAGGCGGTTGTTCACGTAGATATCGACCGCCTCGCCAAGCTTGCGGTCCAGCTCGACCACCGCACCGCGACCCAGCTTGAGCAGCTGGGCCACCTGCATCGTTGCCCGGCCGAGCACCGCGCTGACTTGCACCGGAATGTCGTAGACCGCGTCCAGATCGCGCGGCACCGGGTCGCCGATACGTCCCGTCTTGGTCTCAGGCGCAGACATCTGCTCGAACGGAGGGGTATCGGACATAGCTCAGGATTCCTTCGGAGAAAGATCAAAAGTGGCGAGCAGAGCGGCGATCGCCGCACGGCGCGCGGCGAGCGAGACGTTGGCGCCGCCGCCGCGCCAAGCCGCCGCCGCGTCGCCTGGGGTAAGGCCAGCGTCTTCTTCGATGCCGAAGCCCGGATCGGTGATACGTGCCGCGGCGGCTGCCGCGGTGCCGGGGGCAACGCGGAGCGTCACCGGGACCCCGTCCTCGATCAGCGGCCGCAGCGCTGCGGCAAGCCGCGCGACGGTGTCGGGCATCAGCCGCGCGGCGGCTTCGGGCAGGGCGGCGTCCAGCGCCGCCAGCAGGATACGGGCCAGGGCCGTGGCCGCCGCCTCGGCGGCCAGCGTCAAATCGGCCCGGCCGGCCTCCAGCGTCGCCAAAATCGCGGCCAGCGCCGCCACCTCCTGGCTTCGCAGCCCAGCCTCCAGTTCGGCCCGCGCCGTCTCGGCACCGGCGGTCGCGCCTTCGGCCCGCGCGACCGCGAGCCGCGCCGCGATCGCCGCCTCTGCGGCGGCGGCAGGATCGGGCTTTGCGCGGCGGCCAACCGCCGGGCCGTCGATATCGGGCAGGTCGAAGCTGTAAGCAGGCAGCTTGGGACGCGCCACGCTGGCGGGCGACAGCGGAGTGGGCTCGAATCCACTCACGGCACCATCTCCTCTTCACGCCCGTCAGCGACTTGGATTTGGCCCTGGGCGGCAAGGTCTTTCGCCATGACGACGATCGCGGCCTGCGCCTCATCCACGTCGCGCAGCCGCACCGCGCCAAGGGCGGCGATGTCCTCGCGCAGCAATTTGGCGGCGCGTTCGGTCAGGTTGCGGAAGAACAGCTCGCGCAACGCATCGGTGGCGCCCTTCAGGGCCAGCGCCAGCTTCTCCTTCTCGACGCTGCGCAGCAGCACCTGCAAGCC
>CAITYE010000214.1 GCA_903896535.1 uncultured Paracraurococcus sp. | reverse complement strand
GGTTCTCCACGATCACCGGGCGCTGCCAGAGCGTGCCGAGGCGCTGGGCGAAGAGGCGGGCGAGGATGTCCGTCTGCCCCGCGGGGGTGAAGGGCACGACGATCCGCACCGGCTGGCTGCTGCCGTCAAAGGCACGGGCCAGGCCGGGCATCAGGGCGGGCAGGGCGGCTAGCGTGCGGCGGCGGAGCATGGCGTTTCCCGGTTTTGCCCAGACTATACCGCAAGACAGGCGGCCGATCCCAGTTTTGGGGGATGACGGGCGGGCGGCTGAACGGTTAACTGCAGTTTGAGTCCTGCCTCATTCCGAAAGGTGCCGCATGTCCGCGACCAATCAGCCCGATCCCGAAGCCCGCCGTCGTGTCGTCGAGCAGGACCTCGACAACGTCATGCACCCGATCCTCCAGCATAAGGCGCTGGAGCGGAGCCAGATGGTGGTCACTGGGGCGCAGGGTTCGACCATCGTTGACGCCGACGGCACCACCTATCTCGATGCGATGGCTGGCCTGTGGTGCGTGAATATCGGCTATGGCCGCGCCGAGCTCGCGCAGATCGCCGCCGAGCAGATGCAGCAGATGGCCTATTACCCCCATACCGCGATGAACCTGCCGGCGGCGCAGCTGGCCGAACAGATCAATCAGCTGATGGGTGGGGACTACCATACCTATTTCGTGAACTCGGGCTCGGAAGCCAACGAGGCCGGGTTCAAGGTGGCCCGGCAATACGCCAAGCATGAATTCCCCGGCGAGTTCCGCTTCAAGACTATCGGTCGCTACTACGCCTATCACGGCACCACCCTGGCGACGTTGGCCGCCGGCGGCATGGGTGACCGCAAGGTGAAGTTCGAGCCTTATGCCGGTGAGTTCATCCATGTGCCGGCACCGACCTGCTATCGCTGCCCGCTCGGCCTTGAATACCCCTCCTGCAAGGTCGCTTGCGCCACGGCGATCGAGACGACGATCCAGGGAGAGGGACCGCAGACGGTGGCCGAGGTGATCGTTGAGCCGATCATGTCCGGTGTTGGCGTCGCTGTGCCGCCTGATGAATACCTGCCGATGGTCGAGCAGATCTGCCGCAAGTACGACGTGCTGCTGCATGTCGATGAGGTGATCAACGGCTTCGGCCGCACCGGCAAGATGTTCGGCCACCAGCACTATGGCATCAGCCCCGACATCATGGCGGTGGCCAAGGGCATCGTCTCCGCCTACCTGCCCATCGCCGCGACGGTGGTGAAGAACCACGTCTTCCAGAGCTTCCTCGGCGAGGTCGCCGAGGCGCGGCAGGTGATGCAGGTGAATACCTATGGCGGCCACCCTGTCGCCGCCGCCGTCGCGTCACGGAACATTGAGATCATGCTGGAGGAAAAGCTGCCCGAGCGGGCCGCCAGCATGGGCGATTACCTGATGGCGGGTCTCAAGGACCGGCTATTCCGGCACGGCATCGTTGGCGATATCCGCGGCAAGGGGCTGCTGATCGGCATTGAGCTCGTGACCGACCGGGACAGCCGGGTCCAGCTGGAGGGCGCGCATATCCAGGCAGTGCTTGACCGCTGCAAGGCGAATGGCGTGATCGTCGGTCGCTCCGGCGGTGGGTCCCGGCATTCCAACACCGTTGTGCTCTCACCGCCGTTGATCATCACCCGCAGCGAATGCGACACGCTGATCGAGGCGCTGGACCGCGCTATCGGCCACGTGGTCGCGCTGCGTGCGGGCCGCGCCTGACACCTATTCGGGCACGATCCCGGCCTTCTTCATCAGGGGGCCATTGAGGGCGAGGTCGCGAGCGATACGGTCTTGCATCGCCGCGCTGCCGAGCGGGAGCGGCAGCAGGCCGAACTCCTCGGCCATCATCCGGGCGTTCGGCCGGGCTACCGCGTCGCGTACCGCCTGTTCCAGCGCGGCGGTGATCGGCGCTGGCAGGCCGGCCGGCCCCGCAACGCACCACCAGGCGCTCACCAGAAACTCCGGATAGCCCAGCTCTCCCATGGTCGGCACCGCCGGCAGCATGGCGAGCCGTGCCTCATGCGGCACGCCGAGGGCGCGCAGGCGCCCGTCCAGCACATGCCCGCGGGCCGGGGCGAAGGTGGTAAACATCAGATCCAGCCGCCCGGCGAGGATTTCCGTCAGCGCCGGGGCCGGCCCGCCATAGGGGACGTGCAACATCTCAACGCCTGTGCGTTCGCAGAGTTCCAGCATCAGCAGATGCGCGGTGGAGCCGACACCCCAGGTACCATAGGCGAGTTTGCCCGGCGCCTGCTTCGCCGCCGCGATCACCTGCGCAAGACTCTCCCAACGCGGATTCGCCGCGAGCACATAGGCCGAGGCGTAAAGCAGGCTGATCGGCGTAAAATCCGCCTGTGGATCGTAGCCGGGCGACTTGAAGGCATAGGGCGCCTGCGCGAAGGCCGAGTTACTGCCGACCAGCAGCGTCAGCCCATCCGGTTTCGCGCGCGCGACATACCGGGTGCCGAGCGTGGTCGAGGCCCCGGGCCGATGCTCCATCACGAAATTGCTGCCGAAGCTTTCGGTAAATTGTTCCTGCACAATGCGCGCAACGACATCGGTGCCGCCGCCGGGCGTGAAGGCGATGACCAGGCTGACGCTCCGCCCATTCGGCCAGCCCTCCGGTCCGCGGCCTTGAGCGCGGGCGAGGCTAGGCACGGCGATGGTGGCGCCGAGCAATGCGCGGCGCAGGATGATGATTGGCATGTGTCCTCCCAGTGCGCCCAGCCTATGGTTCCAGCCGTTGCCTTGCCAACCTAGAAGCGCGATGCGTTGAGGCGGAATCGCCGAAGGCGCTGAATCGCGCGATCCAACACATGCTAGAGCGGGCTGCGTGAACGCATGTGAACGCAGCATGCTCTAGAAGCGCCCACGGAATCTCGGTCATCAGCGTGGCACATGGGCCATGGCGAGCTTGCCCCATTGGGCCTGATCGGCATCGCCGATCCGGCGGAATTCGGACGGCGAGGCAAACAGCGGACTTTCGCCATGCTCGGCGAGCTGCGCTGCGACCTCGGGGCCAGCCATGGCCTGCCCAATGGCGCGGTTCAGCGTCGCGACGATCGCCGGCGGTGTGCGCGCTGGCGCCATGACGCCAAACCAGCTCCGCAACGCGAAATCGGCAAAGCCACTTTCGACCATGGTCGGAACCGCGGGCAGCGCGGGCAGGCGGGCATGGGTCGGCACGGCGAGCGGCCGCAGCCGGCCGCCGGCGATATGCGGCAATGCAGTCGCCGTGGTTGCGAACATGAAATCGAGCCGGCCTGCAAGCAGGTCGAGCATCGCCGGGCCGCCGCCACGGTAGGGAACCTCAATGGTCCGCACACCGGCTTCCCGATCCAGCCGCAGCGCGGCCAGCCAGCCGGATCCGGCGATGCCAGGATGCCCCCAGCTCAGCTGGCCAGGTGCGGTGCGCGCCGCTTCGATCAGCGCCGCGACGGAGTTCCAGGGACGCGCCGACGGCACGACCAGCACCGTGAGCACATCGGCCACGGGACCGACCGGCTCCAGCTCTGTCCAGGGCTGCCAGCCGCCATGCAGCAAGGGGACGATCAGGAAAGCCCCCATATTGTTGAAGACGAGCGTATGGCCATCCGGCACCGCGCCGCGCATCGCCTCGGTCGCCAGTACGCCGCCGCCACCGCCCCGGTTCTCGACCACTACTGTTTGCCCGAGCAGCGGCGTCAGCCGCGAGGCAAGCAGGCGTGCGGTAATGTCCTGCGAGCCGCCGGCAGAGGAGCCGACGAAGAGCCGGATCGGGCGGCTGGGAAAGCCCGGCTCGGCCAGCGCTGGCCGCGCGAGGGCACCGAGGAGCAGGGCGCGCCGTCTCATACTGGCGCGAGGTCGGTGATTTCGCGCAGCGTGCTGGCTGCCTGATGACCCTTCAGCGTGACCAAGACCACGTCTTGAACGGGGAGCTCCGCCGGATCGGCGACCGCGGGCAGAGGGATCTGACCTTCGCCGGCCGGGGATAGCAGTTTGATGCCGCTCCGCCGCAGCGCCGAGAGGGCTTCCCCCCGCGCCACGATGCTGAGCCCGATCTCCGGCACCGCGACGAGCTGCGCGGCCGGATCGCAGCCAATGGCGCCGGCGCCATAGAGCGTGATGCGCATCCGCCTCCCCCCTCGCCGGGCGTTTGACGGATCGGCGCCCGCCACTTAGCGTTATTCGGCAAGATAAGCGGAATGGAAGCGATGGCCAATCGGGGTCTGCACTTTGCCTATCAGATCGGCGCGGTGGGTGCGGCCGGGATGGATGATCGTACCCTCTACCGCGAGGCGATCGCCGATGCCCGTTTGTTGCAGGAGAAGGGCTTCGATTCCGCCTGGATGGTGGAGCACCATTTCTCCGACTACTACCCGCAGCCCAATCCCTTCCTTTTTCTCTCGCATATCGCTGCCGCTTGCCCTGGCCTCGGCCTCGGCACCTCGGTGATGGTGCTTCCCTGGTACGATCCGATTCGCTTCGCCGAGGATCTGGCGATGTTGGTCAACTTGACCGAAGGGGAGCTGCATATCGGCATGGGCCGTGGCACGGCCAAGAGCGAGTACGACGCTTTTGGGATCCATATGGAGACGGCGCGCGACCGCTTCCGCGAAAGCTGGCGCTTCCTGCAGGAGGCGATGACCGGCAAGCCCTTCACCTTCGCCGGGCAATACGCGTCGCTGCCGGAACCGACATTGATCCGCCCTACCTTCGGCGACCGCCGGCCGCACTTCTATGGCGCCATTGGCAGCGTGGAGAGTGCCGGTATCATGGCCGATCTCGGCCTGCCGCCACTCTGCCTCTCCAGCTTCCCCGACGCCGTCCTGAAGCGCATCCTGGAGACGTGGCGGCAGCGCAGCCAGGCCGCTGGACATACCACCGACCGGCGCTTCCCAATCTCGATCAAATGCTTCGTCGCGCCGACCGATGAGGAGGCGCAGGAACAGGCATTGCGGCACCTGCCGGAATTCTTCGCGTTGCAGGTGCGGCACTACCAGTCTGACGATGCGCCCTGGGGGAACATCGAAGGCTATCAGCAGTTCAACAAGATGTTCGCCAATCTGCGCCTGTTGAGCGACCCGGCCAATCTCGGCGGCTATATCGCGCAGAACCTGGTGGGCTCGCCCGAGACCTGCGCGCGCCGCCTGCAACAGTATATCGACCTTGGCTTTGACACCTTCGTCGTCAGCAACGCGACCTATGGCGTGCCGAGCGCAGTCAGGCACCAGACCATCCGCCTGTTTGCGGATGAAGTCATGCCGCGGGTCAGGCCCAGAGTGGCGGTGGCGGCCGAATAGCGATGAAGTTCGCGCTGCATTTCGGCAATATCACCTTCCCCGATGCCGCCGGCGCTGCGCGGCTGGGCCAGCTGGCCGAGGCGGCAGGTTTCGATTCGATCTTCGCCATCGACCACGTGGTGCTGCCGGACGACTATGCCAGCACGTATCCCTATTCGGCCGATGGCCGGATGCCGGCGGTTCGCACCGCGGCCTATCCCGATCCCCTGATCTGGCTGAGCTTTTTGGCAGCCTCGACTGCCCGCATCCGGCTGGCGACCGGCGTCATTATTCTGCCGCAGCGAGAGCCTCTCGCGCTTGCCAAGCAGGTGGCGACGCTGGATGCGATGAGCGGCGGGCGCATGGAACTCGGGATCGGCGTCGGCTGGCTGGAAGAAGAGTTCAAGGCGCTCGGCGTACCCTTCGCGCAGCGCGGCAAGCGGGCGGATGACTATGTCGCGGCGATGCGTGCACTTTGGGCCGAAGGGGTTTCCAGCCATCACGGGCCTTTCGTGAATTTCGACCACATGCATAGCCATCCCAAGCCGGTGCGCGGTGCGGTGCCAATCATTGTCGGCGGCCATACCGAAGTGGCGGCGCGCCGCGCCGGGCGGCTGGGCGATGCCTTCTTCCCCTCGATCGGCGCCCAGGCGGATACCTTTCCCCTCGTCGATATCGTGCGGGCGAGCGCGGCGAAGGCCGGGCGCGACCCGGCGCCGATCGAACTGATCACCGGCTGCCCGGGCGCCCTGCCGAATGCCGGTGGCGATCCCCTAGCCGCCGTCGAGGAACGGCGCCGGCGTGGTGTCGGCCGGGTGGTGCTGCCGCTCGGCCCCTTCCTGCCGAAGCTGGAGGAGACGCTGCCCGCCTTCGGCGAGCGCGTCATCCGCGCCTTCAGCTAGACAGCGTCGCCTCGGAGCGCGCCTGCAACTCGGCCAGGGATAGGCCGGGGACCATATCAATGACCTTGAACCCATCCGGCGTTACATCCAGCACCGCGAGGTTGGTATAGACGCGGGAGACGCAGCCCGCCGCGGTCAGCGGATAGGAGCAGCGGCGAAGGATGCGCGGCTGACCGTCCTTGGTCTGATGCTCCATCACCACCCAGACGCGCTTGGCGCCGACAGCGAGGTCCATGGCACCGCCGATCTGCCGCCCCGTCTCGGTTGCCGATTGCGACCAATTGGCCAGATCGCCGTTCTCGGCGACCTGGAACCCGCCGAGGACGCAGAGATCGAGATGGCCACCGCGCACCATCGCGAAGCTATCGGCGTGGTGCACATAGCTGCCGCCATCGCGCAGCGTGACGCGCTGGGTGCTGGCATTCACCAGCCAGGGATTCACCTCATTGTCCGAGGCGGGCGCCGGTCCCATCCCGAGGATCCCGTTCTCCGAATGCAGCACCACCTCGCGCTCCACAGGGACGAAATCGGCAGCCAGTGTCGGAATCCCAATCCCCAGATTGACGTACCAGCCTGCCGGAATATCGGCCGCGACGCGCGCCGCCATGCCGGCGCGGCCGAGTGGCTTGAAGCCTTCGCTCATTCTTTCCTCCTCAGCCCGGCAGTTTCGGGTCGCCGACGGGCAGGTGCAGCACCCGATTGACGAAGATGCCCGGTGTGACCACGCGGTTCGGCTCCAGCGTGCCGAGTTCGCGGATATGGTGGGCCTGCACGATGGTGAGTTGGCCCGCCATCGCCATGATCGGATTGAAGTTCCGCCCGCTCTCCCGGAAGATCAGGTTACCCCAGCGATCGGCTTCCCAGGCCTCGACCAACGCCACATCTCCTGGCAACGCGAGTTCGAGGATGCAGGGGCGGCCATTGTACTCGCGTACCTCCTTGCCCTCGGCGACCAGGGTCCCCGCGCCGGTCGGCGTGAAGAACGCAGGTACGCCGGACCCTGCGGCGCGCAGCCGCTCGGCCAGCGTGCCTTGTGGAATGACTTCGGCCTGCATCCGACCTTCGCGGACCAGACGGCCCGCCACGCTGTTTTCGCGGAGGAAGGTCGTGATCACCTTGCGCACCCGACCGAGTTCAATGAGCCGGGCGACGCCGCTGGTCGGTTCCCCAGCCTTGTGGACCCGGCCGGCGGAATTCACCACCAGCGTCAGCTCCTTCGCGCCCTGCTCGATTAAGCCATCCATCAGAGCATGCGGAGCACCGGCATCGCCGAAGCCGGCCATCAAGACCGTGGCCCCATCACGGATGCCGGCCATGGCCTCGGCCATGCTGGCGACGCGCTTGTCGATCATCCTTGCCGTGTTCCCTCTGCTTTGGCTGTCAGCCTAAAGCAATATCCGTTCAGGCGGAATCACCTGAGCGGTTTGGAAAGGGTATGGACCCCGCCGCAGAGCCAAGCCGTCTAACCAGCTGATACCATCGGTTTTTGGAGGAAGCCGAGCCCGCAACCATCGCGGTAAGTCAGATCCTCGACCGGTTGGGACCCGTCGACGAAGCCATTCAGGGTCCAGATCTGTACGCCGCGATTCTTCGCCCACTCAAGGGCGGCACGACGCACCCCGCCGTGGCCGGCGGCATCGAAGCTTTGGGCGAAGATGCTCGCGTCATGCATCACGATCATCCCGCCTGGGACAACCGCCTGGTACCAAAGGTCGAGTTCTTTCAGGGTGTGATCGTAGTTGTGGGATGAATCGATCAGCACCAATTGCGGCATGCCGCCGAGATATGACCTGGCGGCTATAACCGCGTCTGCCGCTGCGGAATCAGTGACCGATAAGCGCACAATATCGGTCAGACCGGCGCGTTCGGTCCATTGCTGCGTATAATCGGTGACCGCGCTATCGATATCGATGCTGAACAGAGCATGTCGCTTGCCCATCGCGCGGAGCAGGAAGCCGAGCAGTAGCGTTGAGTAGCCGGCGTAATGTCCCGCCTGGACGATGCGAGAGATCCCGTTGCCGCCGATCAGTGCCCAAAGCATCGAAATCGCCGGGACGGATAATTCCCCAGGGCTTGGGAAGCGTCGTTCGGTATCCTCGAACCACGCCTCGAGAAGTTGCCATTCCGCATCGCTGAGCGCAGCAAGGACCGGCGGCACATAGGCGGTTTCCGATATATTGTACCACCAGTACCGATTATGAGTCCGGTGGCGAAACTGCAGCGATCGTGCCGGACGTTCAGCCGCCGCCTGGGGGCTCGGCTCTGAATTCACGTCCATCATCACATTCCCCGTCTCATTTCGTGACTCAGCCGACGCCGCCGCCTGGCGGGCCCCGATCTTTGCGTGTCCTGCTGCCTGCCCGCTTGCGTCTGAAGCCACGCCCTTCCGGCGTCCCTCGTTCAGCGTCGCCCGCCAAAGCCCGGCGCCTGCCGCAGCGCCTCCGTCGTATCGAAATCGCGGAGCACAGCGTCGTCTGCCATCTCCACCTCAACGACCCGATCGGTGTATTTGCCGGCCAAGTGGCGCGCTCCGACGTCGCCATTGATCGTCATCATCTCCGGCAGGAATTCGGCCGACCAGAGCATCGGGTTGCCCTGTTTCCCGCGGAAGGTTGGCATGACGATCGCCCGCCCTTCCTCGGGGTCAAAGCTGGCCAGCAACCGATCGATCGTGGGGCCGGCCACCAGCGGCATATCGCCGAGGCAGATCACCACGCCTTCGATATCCTGCGGCATGGCAAGCAGCCCGGCTTTCAGGCTGGCCGAAAGCCCCGCCGCAAAATCCGGCGCGTGCACCAGCTGCACCGCCCGGCCGGCCAGGGCCTCCTCCACCCGGGCATGCTCGTGCCCAGTGACCACGATCACCGGCCGGGCGCGAGAAGCAAGGGCATTGTCGACCACCCGCACCACCATCGGCACGCCGCCATCGTCGGCGACGAGCAGCTTGTTCAAGGGGGCCATCCGTCGGCTGCGCCCGGCCGCCAGCACCAGCGCCGCGACCTTCCGCGGCCGGCGTGGCGCCGCCTGCGGGCCAGCGGATTGGGCAGCCTTCTCGCGC
>CAITYE010000213.1 GCA_903896535.1 uncultured Paracraurococcus sp. | reverse complement strand
CTTCGGCAAGGGGGATAAGTCTGGCTTGGGTCATCGTCTGGGTCTCCTTCGGTGCAGGTCTATTCCTGGCGACCGCGAGAAGGGGCGGCGCCTGTCGCCCCCTGCCGTAGTTGTCAGGTCTCGGCGTCCATCCAGGCGCCGAGGTAGAGGTAGCCATGCGACCGGTTGGCGCACGCCCGGGCGTGGAAACGGCCATCGTCCAGGGTCAGGAGCTTATCGCCGCCGCGGTCGATCCAGCTTTCTCCGCAATTTGCCTTCGTCCACTTGGTGAACGTCGTGCTGATCCAGCGGACAAATTCCGCCGGGGTCTGCGAAGTCATGGCCGTCGCCGGCGTCACCTTCGCCGTCTTCATCGTATCGCGTCATGGCGTCTCTCCCTCGGGTGCGGTGGGTTCAAGGTCAGGCAGGAGGCGCCAGCGCGCGAGGTCGACCAGGGCGATTGCCTCGGGGCTGGCGTCATAGTGAATGCCGCGGTCGCCGTAATTGCTTCGCATCGCCTCCGCCGACGGGGGCTTGTTCACGAAGTCGACGCAGTCGGCGCACAGCCCATAGCCGGTGTCCCGGTTGTACCACTGGCGGCCTTTCGTGTTGTTGCCGCAGCAGCAGCACGACAGGTGCTTGAGCGGGGTGGCACGGATGGCGACCTGCGCCTGGATCATGCGTTCGGCCGTCATCAGCGGCTCAAGCGCGGATTCGATGGCGCGGCGGCTGCCAGGATCCGCTTCGGCCGTCACCCCGGTTGCGCGGTCTCCGGCGATGAACCGGCCATCATCGAGCGTCTTGAACGCGATCATGGGCGGGGCTCCTTCTTCGGCTTGGCCGCGGCCGTGAGCTTGGCGATTTTCGCCTCCCACATCCGGGCGTTGGCTTCGATCTGCATGTGGCGGCCGTGCTGGGCGACATTGTCCCGGCAGGCCTTCGCGCCTTCCTCGGCTTGGCGAATCTGGCGCAGGCGGTCGCGCTCGTTCATTTCAGCCCCTCCGCGACATAGGGGAGCGGGTTGTTTTCCATGATGACGTCCCGCCGGGTCCGGCCAGTGAACCGGATGAAATGCCCCAGGCGGCGCCCGCCGCGGTTCACGACGTGCAGCGTTTTGTCGTTGCGCCCCTTGCTCATGAAAAGCTCCGACGTCGGGATGCCGAGGAAGATCGACACGCCGACCTGACGAACGCCGGTCAGGCAATTAAGCAACCCGCGCTGGCTCCTGGCGTCGGTATAGACGAACAGCCGCTTTTGCCCGTCGGCGCGGACGATCTCGGCTTCATACGAGGTCTTGCGGTTCTGCAGCCGGGCCAGGGCGCGGCGCTGTTCATCCGACAGGCCGGGCGCGGCCAGCGGCTTGCGCTCGACGGTCGGGGACTCGAGGGAGAAATCGGCCATCACACCATCCCCATCAGCAGCCGCGTCTCGCGGATGGCGGTTTCAAGGGCGAGGCGGGCGGCGCGGCGCTCTGCGTCGATGGCGGGCTGCTTGCGCTCGAGCTCGCCGAGCTTCATGACGACGGGCTCATGGGCCTTGTTGTCGCGGTCGATGGCATTGAGCAGAGCCATCACCGTTTTGCGCTGGGTCTTCGTCATGGTCTGGGCCTTTTCAGATGAGGGAACGGGCGCGAGCCGGCTTTTCGGTGGTGGGGTTGAGGCTTTCCGCGAGGTCGTGAAACGCCTGGGGCAACTCGCGGTAGGTTTTGCCGTCCAGGGTAGCGCCGCCCTTCTCACCGGTGATCTTGGGCGGGGCGTTCGATGGCGATGCGGCATATTCGACCGATGCCATTTTCTCGCCGCTGGCGATCGACATGCGGACGGCTTCAAGGTGGTTGGCGCCGGTACCGCGAGCCTGGGCATACAGCGGGTTATTCGGCCACTTGCCGAATTGCTTGAACCAAACCGCCGAGTTTGCAGCGCGGGCGAGGTCTACGCTCTTGGCGATCCATTCAGCTTTGCATTCCCTGGCCTTCGGCCCGCTCTCGCCGCCGATCAATACCCAGGAGATTCCCGAATAGTCGTGGCGGTCTGGCATCCCGATCAGCGGCTCAACCGACAGGAACGATGTGAAATTGCCGATGTCGTCGGCCATGCGCCGGAGGATGTCGACGCGCCCGCGAACCTTGTTGTCTTCGACCGACACGCCCAGCCAGATATTGCGGGGCAACCCGGCGCGGTAGGTACTCGAGATATATCGCCGGAGTGTCATCGGCCGCTTGGTGAGCACCTGAAAAATGGTGTTCGGGTGGGAGTCCATAGCGGCGAACACCTTGTCGCGGAAGGAGTCGGCGATGTCTTCGTGCATCAGGTCAGACATGGAATTGACGAACACCATCCGCGGCCGCAGCTTGCCTTCCTCGCGGAGAGGCGTGAACCGGGCAGCCTGCCCGATCCGGTCGGCATGTTCTTTGACGATGTGGAAATTACCGCCGAACAGCCGATTTGTCAGAGCTTCGGCATAGCAGTTTTCGCAGCCTGCCGAGACTTTCGTGCAACCCGTGGTCGGGTTCCATGTCGAGTCCGTCCAGCTTATGTGTGAATTGATCGAGGCCATGGGCTATCGGTTCCTTGTAGTGATGATCGAGGGGTTTTCAGAAGCGAAGGATTCGACCGTTGACGCGGTACCGGCGACGCCGGAAGCGGTGGCCGATGCAGATGCCGCCAGCGCAGGCGATGAGGGCAACTGAGGCCATAAAAAGCCAGAAGGTGGCGGGCATGGGCGTGAGTCCTTTCGTGTTGTCGAGGCTTTCATGTTTGCAGTCCTGGCGAATTGATTTCGTGAGAGGCGAAGAAGTCAGCAAGCAAGTCACAACATAGAGCCAAGCAATCCGGTAGAGTGATGATTATGCCTAATAAAACAACAGATGTCAATAATTGTTCGTCTTGTAGCAACTTGTGACCGGCAATTTTTCAACTGCCGGTCAACTTGGTGTTAATAGAACTGCGGGGCGGCGGCATATTCCGGGGATTTTTCCACCAAATGCTCGGCGATGTCGGCCATCAGCCGTTCAAGCTGCTTGAAAATCTCGGAGTTTGGTATGTCGCCTTCGAGGCTCTGGTAGCGCAGGAGCTTCATCGCCTTGTAGCCGGCGAACAACTCGGAACGCGACAGCGGGACGAGGCTGCCGCGGAACAGGAAGGTTTCGCCTTCGTCCACGGCGCCGATCGAGCCCGGCAGGTTCTCCATTTTGTTGCCGAGGTCGGG
This sequence comes from uncultured Paracraurococcus sp., assembly GCA_903896535.1. GTDB lineage: Bacteria > Pseudomonadota > Alphaproteobacteria > Acetobacterales > Acetobacteraceae > CAITYE01. The sequence goes on along the minus strand of CAITYE010000213.1, from coordinate 2,225 downwards.
GTAACGGCTGGCGGTGGCGGCAATGTTCATGCGGAACAGCTTGCGGCCGATGATGTCGAGATTTGCGCCAGGGTCGGCAAAAACTCCGGCGAAGCCGCCATATACTCGGCGGCCGAGTCCTTGCTTGTGGGCGTGGTGGACGGTGCGAACGATCATATTCATGGTTTCAGGCGAGACAACGAACGATGACATGGCTGGATCCTCGCGCGACTGCGGCCGGGCGCTTCTACGCCCGGCCGGTGTCGGCTATTGACGGGAGGGGAGAGGCGGGTTTTGGGCGGTGGCGAATTGCAGCCGCGCCACAATATCGGCGCGGGTCATGCAGGAAAATTCGCGGCGGGTCAGGCAACGGCTCGCTTCAAAAAACTTGCCGTCGATGGTGACGAATGCGGAAAAGTCGGCCGCGATGTTGCCTTGCATCGAGCAGATGCGGTGACTGTTCGGCTCTCCGACAAGAGAGCCCTTCGAGGTCAAGTCGACCGGCGGGAGGATGCCGAGCATTTCATCGTATCGGGCTTCTGTGCATTCGAGAAAATTGACTTTGATCAGGTCGTCAATGGTGTGCATGGTCTTTGCTCCTGGGGCGGCCGGGCTTGCGCCCGGCCGGCTCGGTCACTTGCAGGTGACGTTGAGGGCGAAGGCGGCGCCGGTGGCGCCCGGGACCGCGATCGAGCACGCGCCGCCGGTGGTGGCGATCAGCTTCGTCTTGCCGGAGGAGCTGGGCGGCGCGGCGCCGACTGCGGCCTTGCCGATGTCGACCGTGATTATGAGCTTGTCGCCTTTGATTTCGTGGGTCACGTTTCGCATAGTCTGGGTCTCCGCTTCGGTGCTTCTGGCAGGATTGCCGGGCTACCGGATCAGCGGGCGGCGAGGCGCTTCTACGCCCGCCCGCTGTTCGGGTGGTCCGGTGGTTAGGCGTGGGTGTGATATTCGCGGACTTCGCCCCAGGGCAGCCCCCACTTTTCAGCGCAAATGGGGCCATATCCGGCGGAAACGCTGGCGGCGTTCTGCAGGGGCAGAGCGCAGAAACAACAGGCGCCTGTCACGCGGCCAAACCGCATTGCTGCGCCTTGCGGATCGGTGGCGATCGAGCGCAGGGCATTAAGCAAGAACGGCTCAAGGTCCGGGTCGAGGTCTTTGCCGGCCTCAAACACGCCGTCTCGGCTGATCCGGCCATAAAACGCCCGCCCGATGTCCCCGGCCTTGGCGTCCGTCACCATAAGGGCGCCCGGAGTGCGGGAGGCGGGGCCGGCGATCGTGATTCGGATGTCGACCGATCCGGCACGGGAGAGAAGGCGGGGCCGTTTGAGGTTGGTTTGCGCCCGGTCGAGCAAGGCGATGAGTCCGGCCATTTCGCCGATGACGACGGGCTTGCTTGTCAGTTTGCGCGCGAGGCGGTGAGCCCATGCGGTCTGTTTTTCGGACAGGCCGCGGCCGGAGGCGGAGGCAAGCAAGCTCTGGGCGAAGTCGCGATCGGAGGGGGCGAGTTTGTCGAGGCCGGAGCGCAAGGCCGTCAGGGCGGCCGAAAGCGGCGCTTCTACGCCCGGGGGGGCGGGGGCGGTCGGGGGGCTGGGCTGCGCCTGGGTGGCGCGGGGGCTGGGGTTGTCGGCGAATAGGGAGAGGGAGAAGGATTGCGGGGCGGGTCTCATGGGCTGGGTCTCCATGGGTGAGGGTGCCGGGTAGTCGGGCAAGGGGACCGGGCGCCGAGGGGCGGCCGGGCCCTTGCCGGGCTGTCAGGCGGGCGGGGGCGGGTAGCGGGTGGCATAGGTGGCGGCGATCGAGCCCTGCCAGGGGATGCCGTCGCGGATGGCCCAGGCGCACTCATTCGCCTCCATGGCGGCGGCGAAAATGTTGGCTTCCTGGCCGCTGTGCTCGGCGGGGCGGGTTCCGTCGGTATATGCGACCGTCCAGGCGCCGCAGGCCGAGAGGGTCAATCGGGCGATCCCGATGCCGCCGAGGCGGTCAAACTGGATCCGGGTGGCGTATGTGGAAAAGATCGCCCAGCCGAGGCGGGCGAGGGCGCGGCCGGTTGCGGGGCCGATGGCGCGGGGCATGGCGGGTGCCTTCAAGATTGGATGATGGGGAGGCTGGTTTGCAGCGTGTCGGCCCAGGCGGTCACATCCTCGACCGCCTGCGCCGCTGCGCCGCGCTTGTAGGGTTTGCCGGTCAAGGCGGAGGCGGCGGCCAGCATTTTGGTGATTGTCACGCCCCGGGTCGGGATTATG